>JBCCIM010000024.1 GCA_039111535.1 Bacteroidota bacterium
CGCGCAATGTTTTATGGTAGCTTTTCTTAAAGAAAGCCTCTTTTTTAGCCAAAAAGAGGCTTTTTCTATTGGGATGGGTTTTTGATAAACCACGAAGTCAACCCTTGTCGACGATCGTGACGCTATGACTTTACCCATTCCAAATTCTACACCAGAATACGATACCCTTCGGAACGCCGCAGAAACATTCGGCTTCCACAATGAGGCAGCCCTGATTGCCCAGAAGGCCAATGAGCAAGAAGAGCAGTTTTCGCTCCTCATTATCGGCCAGCGCGGCGCCGGCAAATCTACTGTGGTCAACATGTTGCTCGGACGCAACATTGCTACCCCCGACGCGCCCAACAATTGGACCAACATCTTCCTCAGGGCCGAAGATAAACGGGAATATGCCGAGATCCACACCAACCTGGAAAATGAGCCTATCCGCCGAATGCCCATTGCACAGGCGCAGGCACTGGCGCGAAATCAGAAAAATCTTTCGCCCAACCATTCTACACATATCCAACGCATTTACTGGCACCTCAATGCACCGGCCCTGCCAAAGAACATGGCCATCTCTGAAATGCCCGACATCGGACATACTGATGTAGAGCAGTCGCTATGGCATGCAGACGGTGTAATTCTGGTCTTTCGGGCAGATCAGGTTAATGAAGAATCCTCTCTTGAACTGGCGAAGAACTTCAAAAGCCGGCTTACACTGCCCGTAACGTCAATGGGCGTTATTTCGCATATGGAATCCATCCCCAGAAAACGATGGATACAGATTTTGCAGCTTGCGCGGACCACGGTTGGGCAATACCTGGATGTGGTGGTGCCTTGCAGCAAAGACCCGGATGAACTCGATGTGGTACTCGAAGGATCAAACGCCCTGTTACACCGCGAAATCAGGAATCGATTTTTCTCCAGTGCACCGTCATTGAAAAAGCAAAACCAGGTGCTTTTTGCAACTGCTATGCGCGATGCATTGGCTACGCAGTTTGAAAGTTATGTCGACCGCGTGTTAAACAACCGGTGGGTGTATCAGAAATTCAAAATGCAGGTCGACGAAAAACTGCAGCATGTTGCTTCCGAACTGGAAGTCAAGATTCATCGGTTTATTGACGAGCAGAAACACGTCGCCCTGGCGCGTGCAGCTGCCCTTGATGGGTTCAACAAGCAAAAGCGTAAAGCAGCAAGCGATGGCACCTCCCCTTCAGCTACGTTCGGCAAAAGCGTTTACCAGTACATTTTCAACGCAACGCAAGACCTCTTTGCAGGCCTTTCGTTTGACAATGATATTGCAGACGATCTCAAAATCCGGCCAACAATTCCTACACAAAACACACAAACAGACGCAGACCTGCCGGCCATTTCATTCCGGCTCCCCCAGGTACCTGTAAACTATCTTGCGCAGCTTTGCGGAGAGATAGAACGCGACATCCTCCCCATGCCGGCGCAGAAACCGCGTGAAGTTATCGCCTGGGCTGATGGAGGCGAACAGGAAGACCTGTTGGGCCTTGAATTAAAAAAGCAGGGTATTACCACAGAAAGTGAAGCAGCCATTTTCGACCCCAAGGAAGGCCTCAGCAGTGCACCTGTGCAGGCCGACCAGTGGGTAACTGCTAACGAATGGCTACCGGGTATTGCTTTAAAAGCTGAAGAGGAGCTAAACACGTGGCTCAACGCCACCCTCAAACAGCTAAAACAAAACCTGAACCGGTCCGCTGAACAAACTTTCCGCTCAATACATGGCTACCTGCCCAACGAAGTACCCGTTGTGCTTATGCCGCTGGAGCAAACGTACAGCTACCTGAACAACCTCCCGTCCCAAATCCCAACGCCACACCTGCCAGGAGACTCCCTTTCACCTGTGTTATTCCTGTGCAGGATGCAAGAACCAGAGTTCATCGACCTATGGAATCGCCAATTGATTCAGCGTTGTTTCGACTACGTGATCCCTCGCATGGAGCGGCAACTGATCCAGGATATAGAATATGCCCGCGATGAGATGACGGAGCAATGGCAAGGCTCTAAAGAATCCATCCACAAGCGCATTGACATTGTTTGGAAGAAATATGGCCGGCGGCTAGCCATGAAAAGCGCTGTAAAATGGTCTATCCCCTGGGTATCCACGCTAATGCGAGACCGCCTGATGGACCCTGTACAGCACCTGACCCGCACGCGCCTCAATATCCGTGCGCCTTATGAGTATCCCGTTTCTTTCTTCTTGCACAAAAACAACAGCGAATTCCTTCAGCCAATTGACCGGCCGGTTGACAAACCACTGACGCCAGATCAGTATATGGTCGACCTGATTCAGAAGAAAATCCGTAAGTCAGCCAAACACATCTGGCGCAACAAAAAGCCAATCATGATTGCGCTGCCACTCCGCAAAAAAGTGCGCCGGCGAACTACCCAGGCCCTCGGCATTCTCTTTGGCTTTTCGCTGTTATGGATTATGATGTTTGGCACCAGCAACGTCAGCCTGATTGCCTTCTCTGTAATTGCATTGCCCTATGTCGGCGTTACCGGCATGCTAATCAAACGGTTGATCGACCGGATGTATGAGTCGGGCAGTGCCATTCAGACAGAACGGATCTACAAACAAATCCAGCATATGGTGGAAGAACGGCTGGACAACCTGCGCCGGCACATCAACGGTGAGATTAGAAACGATGAGTTGTGGGATGAAGTGATGGCTGACCTGAAAGCACAGGAGACACCAGCGCAAGCTTCGTATCTACCATACCGGGATTTAATCAAGCGCGTCGAAGTGATGCAGGGGCGCCTTACGCCAGCTACTGAAGACGCAAGTTGACGGTTTCTTCGTTTATCGTTGCACGCTTTCTTGTTAGATTGTTTTACACCCGGCATCCGAACCAGGGATGCCGGCAAGTAAAACAGCTCACAAAAGCATCGATAAACCAAAAATGGCAAAACGTTTACGCGTAGGGGTGATTACAGGAGGCGGTGATTGTCCAGGACTCAATGCCGTGATCCGTGCTGTGGCCAAAAGTCTGATTGTGCAGCATAACGCAGAAGTTCTCGGGTTTGAAGATGGGTTTCAAGGGCTCATAGAAGAACGTATTCGCCCGTTGGACTATCAGGATGTAAGCGGCATCCTTACACGAGGCGGCACCATTCTCGGCACAAGCAACAAAGCCAATCCGTTCAGCTATTACCGCCGGGGTGATGCAGATGTATCTTCGCAAGTCACCAAGTTTGTACGCACCCTCGGCCTTGATGGCCTGGTTGTGATTGGCGGGGATGGCACCATGTCGATATCACATCGGCTGCAGCAGTTGGGCATCAACATTGTCGGGGTACCCAAAACCATCGACAACGACCTTGTTGCTACAGAGCGTACCTTTGGATTTGATTCTGCAGTAGCCGTGGCCACGGAGGCAATTGACCGGCTACACACAACAGCGCAGAGCCATCACCGGGTTATGATTGTAGAAACAATGGGCAGATATGCCGGCTGGATTGCCCTGTATGCAGGCGTAGCCGGCGGCGCTGATGTTATCCTTGTGCCCGAATTTGAATACGAGATTGACGAAATTGTCCGTGTCTGTAAGGAGCGGGAAGTTGGTGGGCAGAAATTCACCATCATTGTGGTTGCTGAAGGCAGCAAGCCTGTAGGCGGATCGATGGTGGTACGCGAACTGATTGAAGACAGTCCGGACCCCATTCGCCTTGGCGGCATCGGGAATATGCTGGAAAATCAGCTGGAGGTCCATTTACGAAGCGAAATCAGGACCACCATTCTGGGGCACACGCAGCGAGGCGGTACACCAACACCGTTTGACCGCAATTTAGCCACTGCTTTTGGTGCCTATGCAGCATCTATGGTTGCTGCCGGCGAGTACGGCAGAATGGTCGCACTCCAACAAAACCGCCTGACAACCGTAGCCCTCGAAAACATTGCGGGTAAAGTACGCACCATCCCGCATGACGCAGCCATGTTAATCACGGCAATGGCTGTTGGGACCTCTTTTGGTGTATCTAATCTTGATAGCCGTTTCCTCGGGACAGAAATCTCGACGGCAGTCACTTGAACTAACTGATTCATATTGCGCCGGCGTGTGCAGTAATCCCCGGCCAAACTGCTATAAATCATGCATGTATTCTTGACAGGCGCAACAGGTTTTGTTGGCTCCTATGTGCTCGAAGCACTCATCGAAGCCGGTCACACAGTGCGCTGTCTCATGCGCGACACAACAGCACCGCTCAAAATCTCACATGACGGGATTGAAAAGGTCAAAGGGGATGTCACCAAACCCAAAACCCTCACCGGGCTGTTGCGTGGATGCGATGCGGTGATACACCTTGTAGGTATTATCCAGGAAAACTCGCGTGCCGGCATCACCTTCGAGCGTATGCATTTGGATGCAACCAAAAACGTGGTTGACGAAGCCAAAGCTTCCGAAATTGATTATTTTATCCAGATGAGCGCCAACGGTGCACGCGCATCCGGCGTTTCAGGATACCAAACCACCAAGTGGCAGGCAGAGCAATATGTCCAGAAAGCCAATTTTGGTCACTGGACTATTTTTCGGCCTTCTGTAATTTTTGGCGCCCCAATGCCGGGCCAACCGGAATTCACCTCACAGTTAACCGAAACGCTGGTATTGGCCTTTCCTATCCTGCCTGTGTTTGGAGACGGCGCCTATCAAATGCAGCCGGTAGCTGTGACGGACGTAGCCAATGCTTTTGTGCAAGCATTAACCCTCGAAACAGCCAAAAACCAGATCTATCCTGTTGCCGGCCCCGTGGCTTACGCCTATACAGAAATACTGGATATTCTTGCAGAAGGAGCCGGCATATCACCCAAACCACAGTTAAAACAACCCCTTTGGTTGGTTCGCCCGCTGATCCACACTGTTGGTAAACTTGGTGTACTCCCCATCACACCGGATCAGTTTGAAATGCTGATTGAAGGCAATACGTGTGATCCTACAGCATTCTATCGAGATTTTGAACTGGAGCGCGTACCGTTTACTGCTGCAAATCTGACCTACCTGCAAAAAGGCCGTGCTACGGCGGCATGAACAGGGAATTCAGGAAAATCACAGCTTTTTCCCTCATTAAGCAGCATCTAATTGCGGTGCGCTGAGAACTTCACGCGTGCTTGCGGAGTTTGGGATACATCGTTCTTGGTCACGCCTTCCATCGACGCGGCAACTGACCCACACTTACCAGGAAAAAGACACGACACGTGTTGTGATGGATTTGAATAATCTCGACAAGCAGACGAAGTACAAAGAAAAGAAACACGTCGCCATCGCCGGCAACATCGGCGCTGGGAAAAGCTCATTGACGCAAATAACCAGCGACTACTTCGGCTGGAACTCTTACTATGAGCGCGTAGACGACAACCCGTATCTGGAAGATTTCTACAAAGACATGCGGCGATGGTCGTTTAATTTGCAGATTTTCTTTCTATCGAGCCGTTTCAACCAGCAGCAAGCCATAGAAAATAGTCCGTATTCCGTTGCGCAGGATCGTTCGATTTATGAGGATGCCGAGATCTTTGCACGTAACTTGTACGAAATGGATTTGATGTCTGGCCGGGACTATCAGAATTACACGGAGCTGTTCCAGATCATGGTATCTTTCCTCCGTCCACCCGACCTGCTGGTTTACCTGCGCGCATCTGTACCAACGCTGGTCCGCCATATTCAGTCTCGCGGGCGAGATTTTGAAAACACGATTCGCATTGAGTACCTCGAGCGCCTCAATGTTTTGTATGATGAATGGATTGAACGATATACTGCCGGCCCGAAACTCATCATTGATGTTGATTCATACGACTTTGTAAACAACCCGGACGACCGCAACGACATTGTTGGTCGCATCGAGAGCCGCTTGTTCGGTCTGTTTGCTGACTAAAGTTGCCGGCCCATTCGATCATGCACCAATTGCACATGATTGCTTTGCGCCTCTTTTCTTGCCTTGCTTCGTCATGCGTTGCCTTCCTGGTGGCATGCCTCGTGCTTCTCCTGTGCAGCACCCTTCCCGTGTTTGCACAGGAAGCCGATACGACCATTGCACCACCGCCGCGCGATTCGCTGGCCATGCCACCGGCTGATTCTCTAAATCAGCCCTCGCCACCTCAGCAAACCATTATTTTCAAAACACCGGTTCCATTCCTTGACCTGGATACAGGGATCACTGTTGGTGACTCCCTACCAACCATCAGCGCAGCGCTCGGGCCGGCTGATTTACTGGCTGGCTACGCCGGCTCTTTTTTGTATGATTTTGGTGCCTCCGGATGGCCAGATGGCTGGAGCCCATACGGCATCGCACCCCATGATGTAGCCCTCAGTTACAACGGCATTCCTTTTGACAACAGCGTAACCGGGATAGCAAATTACGAGCTATTACCTTTTGCCTTGTTGCAACCGTTCCGTTTGCAACCCGGTCGCTTTGGCGCACCTCTCACAGTCAATACGCGGTTGCGGAGCCTGAATGAAAGCCGGCCGATCACAGAAATTCGCTACAGGCAGTCGAACAATGGGCTCAAAAGCGTCCTTGTTTTTCATAGCCAGCGCCGCAGCATACCGCTACGCCAGCGCAGCGGTATACTTGGCATTTTGCTAGCCTATGGTGGGCACGGCGCCAATGGCGAATATCCGGGTAGCCGGCTCGAAGGCGCCCGCCAATTACTTACCCGCCTGCGCTACCAGCACCCCTGGGGATCGGTTGAACTGATGAACTTGTCAAATCGCCGCAGGCTGGGTGCCCATGCCGGCGTTGTCGTAAATGAAAACAACTACGAAGCCATTTATGCACGATTTGGGGCAAGCGTCATCAACGCCAGCGCACAGCGACAAAGCCTGCGCAACGATCTGGCACTAACAATAAGAACCAATGTGCTCCCCGATACCACACGGCCATTTACAACGATGGGGTACTGGACCGCTGGCACATTCCGATACGTCGACGGCGATACACTCCAGGCGCGTAGCAGCAGATTTGGCTACCAGCTATCACAGGCCCTGAAAGTTGGCAAAGGAGAGGTCAACGTTACCCTCGAAGGCTGGCGCGAACACCTGCGTAAAAACAGCACGGCCCTGCCCGACTCGCTTGACCCAGCCCGATCTGCGTTGCAATTGACGCTCCACACAACCCTGCCCCTGGGACCAGCACAGCTCGACATATCCCCCACGCTTTATTCAAGCAAAAACGACAGGCTCGACGACACCTTTTTGGGCGGCTCAAGCAGGCTCTCTTTTTCTGGCGGGATGCTCGGCGGCTTCCTTCAGGCAGCGTATACCACCCAGAATGGTTCGTGGATAGAAGAATATGGCTGGGAAGGGAGTATTCAGCCGTTCCGTGCGACAAGCCGCATGGCGCAGCTGCAGGCCGGCATATCGTTCGCCACAGGACCGCTCACCCTAGAAGGCAAAATCTCCACAAACAATACAGAGAATTACACAGACTTCTTTGCACGGTCAGACGCCGACTCCATCGATATCCAACTCTTCTCAACAGACGTTAACTGGGTGAGCCTTTCAGGAGAACTGGGATTGCGAAAACTGGCGCGACGCGGATTCTATCTTACTATAAGCCCAACCCTCTACACCCTGCAAAATGCCAATTCGTCAAGCGCCCACTCTACCCTTGGGGCCAGCTTACCAGAACTGTATCTCCAGGGCCGGCTGGGCATGCGTTATGTGATATTCCGAGGCGATCTCGACCTCGACCTGTATACAAAGGCAAGGCTATGGTCGGACTTTGACAGCAGAACCCTGCACGCAGAAACAGGCGTACTTGTACTCCGTCCCATCGGCAGCCGGCCCGTTGATGCCTCTGTTGCCATGGATGTTGTTATCGAAGCCGGCATCCGAACCGCTACGCTATTCCTCGCTTTCGAAAACGTCCTCAGCAACCCGTCTCTCATCGTAGGTAACCTCCTCGTCCCCGACTACCCCCTCCCTGCCCAACGCTTTCGCTTCGGCGTCTACTGGCCTATACAGGATTGAAAACTGGTTTAAGGTTGGAAGTTTAAGGTTCTTGGAGGTCATCGCTTGAACCAACCTTAAACCAATTTTTCTGCACTGAATTTTCTACAACACGACGCCTACCCAACCCCTATACCCTCATAAAAATCGGCTTCTAATCGATTAGGATTGAAAACGGGTTTAATATTGTAAGTTTAAGGTTCTTGGGGTTCACCGCCTGAACCAACCTTAAACCAGTAACCTTAAACCTCAACCAATTACCCGAGTAACCTTCAACCAATTAACCCGTAAAAAAATGAGTTAATTTCCTGAGACGATGCAAGAACGACATTTACCGGCTATTCGCTATCCCTCTGCATACGAGAAACAGGCGCTGGACGACATTCTGAAATGGCGTACGCCTGAATCTGATTGGTTTACCCGTACCTCCAACAGCCTACAAAGCGGATTGAGTAACCTTACCGAGCACCTCCGCAAGGTGCCAGGTGTCGATTGGACCATTGACAACGTGGTAACCGGACTTGTGACGGTAACCAATGAAATTGCACAAGATCTTGTATGGCGGGACGCTATTTTTGAGGAATTCAGAGATGCCGGCCACCATCATGTCGAAGCTTTCCATCATATCCCCATGTTAGACCTGGCTGCTGTCGACGAGCGCCTCGTCGGGCTGCCCATTAAATACAAAAGCATTGCCGCAGTAGAAGGGGTTGCAACTGGATTAGCGGGCGCTGCTGGCATTTTGACCGATATTCTGGCCCTGATTACGATGAACCTCCGGGCTGCTGGAGAATACGCTACCTATTGTGGCTTTGATATATCCGAAGAACAGGAACGCCTGTTTGCCTTGCAAATTTTGGATGTCGCTGCAAAATCCAAATCAGAACTAGGTCCGGCACTTCAAAAACAACTACACCACGCGCCCAATACCGTTGCACGCCGTAAAACGTTGAGTACCATTAGACAACTCACCGTCAGCGGCACCGTCAAAACCGTTGCCAAATCCCTGGCCCTGAAAGTCACAAAAAGCAAGTTGGCCCAGGTGTTGCCCGTTGCCGGCGCAGTGGTTGCCGGTGGCTACAACAGCCTCTACACACATACTGTATGTGACGTCGCATACCACCTCTATCGCGAGCGTTTTCTCTTCGCCAAATACGGCAAACACAACACCCAGCAGCGCTAAACAGCCCAGCTTACGCGCCTTTGTAACAAACTCGTTTCAAAAAAGAGATTCTTCCACGTGGAACTTGCACATATAATATACATATGTTATCATATGTATACACATCACGCAGATATATACGCTGCTAACTTTCTTCATCACCTTACGCAAGCTGCAATGATTGAACCTCTAGTTTTGACAGAAAAACAGACCGCCCTTACGGATAGTCAATGGGATGCCATCAAAGACCTGTTTGATTGCCGGCGCAAACGCAAACACGCCATCCGGGGCATTATCAATGCGATTCTTTACGTGGTGCATAACGACATCCACTGGCGGATGCTACCCAAAAGCTATGCACCGTGGCAAACAGTTTATTACTATTTCGACAAGTGGAGAAAAACGGGCGTGTGGCAACGCGTGCTCGAAACCTTACCGAATGACATTCGGCAAAAAGCCATGGCATCCTCTTTTGTCTCTCCGTACCCGACAGTAGATCTCAAAATCTACCAGGCTACACCACAGCCTCGTCGCGCAAAGATTCATACAGTGGAAGCCGGCAGCAGCCTTACGCCTGAGCAACGTCAGGCACGCCGCTACGCCTGGGTACTACGCGATTTTATCGGATCTGACGACGATTCACCACACAACCAGGCAGCCTAACCTGCTGGTTTAGATCAATACGTTGCTTAGTTGTTTTGCGTGTAATAGGGATGCGGGTTCTCGCATCCCTATTACTTTCTCCGGCCAGTACCAGGCGACGTGGACGCGTGTTTTACCAGTTTGCAGATGAAGAACCCATCTGTATGGTAACCGGGTAGTATACGGCGTGCATGTTGCACCTGAGGATGAAAATCTTTGCCGGCCCATGTCATACACGGTGCGGCGAGTTGATCAAAATCGAGTACAAAAGGCACCGCTTCAACTACACCATCAAAGCGTTTGAGCAAGGAAGAGACCACCCCTTCGTTCTCTTCAGGTGCAAAAGAACAGGTTGAATACACAACGGTCCCACCAGGCCTTACGGCATGCAGCGCGGAATATAGCAGACGCCGTTGTTTGTGCGCCATTTCCTTGATTTTTCGTGGACTCCAGTAGGCATAGGTTTCAGGATTGCTGGTGTGAAACCGGCCCTCACTAGAACAGGGCGCATCCAGCAAAACACGATCAAAATACTCTGGGCGGTTTTTCCAGACGGCCCGGCCATCTTTCAAAAAGGTACGAACGTGCTCAGCCCCCTGTGCAGCAAGATTATCACGCAGCTTGAAAAACCTTTTCTTTACTACCTCAACGGCAGCAAGCTCACCCGTATTTTGCATCAGACAAGCCATTTGCAGCGTTTTGCTACCTGGCGCAGCGGCAAGGTCGAGCACCCGCTCATCGGGTTGCGGATCCAGTACGAGCGGCGGCACCATACTCGATTGATTCTGCACATAAATTTTTTGCTCCGAAAACAATATAGACCCCAGCAAGGCTTCGCGCTGATCATGCGAAATCCAGAAGCCGTTTTCGAACCATGAAAGCGGTGTAGCATCGAGGCCCGCTGCCTGTAGCATGCCGTGTACCTCTCGCTGCGATCCCCGTAACGTGTTTACGCGAAAACTGGTTGCACGCGGGCTTGAAAGCGCGGCTTCAACGGCGCTGTATTGCGCCGGCGACACAATTGCTTTTAGGCGTTCGATAAATTCGGTGGGTATCATCTGTACATCCCGGTACAAAAGCCAGAGAATTCTAAATAATATGGATCCGCACAGCAAGCTCGCAATAAAAGAACACGTTGGTCCGCGAATACAGCGATGGCACGTGCATTTTGTACCAACGGTCTATATCTTGCGTGGAGAAACGCTGCAAGACGCGAGCTTTCTGGCACATCCAAGCTTTTAAAAGGAATGAGTAACCGACGCGGCGACAACGTCATAACGTGTTCATTTTGCGGCAGGTCCGCCCACGAGGTATCCTCCATGGTTGCCGGGCCGGACGTGTACATTTGTGACCGATGCATTAACGATGCAGCCGGCATTGTCCGCAGTGACATGTCGACCTACCAGGCAGAGCCAACAAACACCAACACCAACAACACGGCACGCCGAAAAACTTCGCTACACGTCCAGTGTTCTCCCCTTGAGATCAAAGCATCCCTCGACGAATATGTAATTGGCCAGGAGCGCGCAAAAAAAGCCCTCTCGATTGCCGTATACAACCACTACAAGCGGATCGATAACGAAAACTTCCTGCCTGACTATGCAGACGTTGAGCTCGAAAAGTCTAACATCCTGCTTGTAGGTCCAACTGGGACGGGCAAAACGCTGCTCGCAAGAACACTTGCACGTACCCTAAACGTTCCGTTTTCGATTTCTGATGCCACAGCCCTGACAGAAGCCGGCTATGTTGGCGAAGATGTAGAGAGCATCCTGGCGCACCTGCTTCACGCAGCCGACTTTAACGTCGAGCGGGCAGAACGCGGCATCATCTATATCGATGAAATCGATAAAATTGCGCGCAAAGCCGACAATGCATCCATCACCCGCGATGTATCCGGGGAAGGGGTGCAACAGGCGTTACTAAAAATACTTGAGGGTACAATTGCCGGTGTCCCGCCCAAAGGTGGACGTAAACATCCCGAGCAAAGCCTCATTAATATCGATACGCGCAACATCCTCTTTATCTGCGGCGGTGCTTTTGATGGCCTTTCTGAGCTCATCTCTCACCGTATGTCAACCAACACCATCGGCTTCCTCACAGAATCGCAGCGGAAATTCGATCGCGACGATCCGGAAATCTTCCAGCATATTGAACCTAATGACCTGCTGAAATTTGGTCTTATCCCGGAAATGGTTGGGCGTATCCCGGTTGTTGCACCGCTCAATGCCCTGTCTGATGAAGCCATGAAAAGCATTCTGCTGAACCCGCGAAATGCATTGCTCAAGCAGTACCAAAAACTGTTTGCAATGGACGGGGTTGATCTTGTGATTGAAGATGATGCACTGGACGCCATTGTTGCCAGGGCACGAAACCTCGGCACCGGTGCGCGCGGCTTACGCTCTGTGATGGAAGACACGATGCTCGACATCATGTTCGACATGCACCATCACCAGGATATTGGTACCTGCCGGATTTCGCATGATACCGTTGTAAAAGGTACGGCCCCAATTTTTGAGAAAAGAAAAGCTTCTGCTTAGGGCGTGTGGACAATCAGCTGGCAAAAGGGGACACATTATGCATTTTACAAGCTAATAGTCCACATGCCCTAATCCCATTTACCCACGCAACGCTGCGCTGCTGCCTATCCGGCCGGCCTTTGGCTCCATCATTGCATTAATGCGTAGAACCCAAACTCGGGCTTACCGCTACGTACGCAAAATAGCCGCCCAGGCACCGCCGTCCCCACAAAAATGACCTTAAAGCAGCCTTTTATACTTCTGATGCTGCTGATCAGCGTTCACTTTGCTGGTCAGTTGCAGGTCTATGCGCAGGACGCGTTGTATCTGGTGAATAACGAGACAACGGTTCGCAAAATCTCGTTTAAGTTTCCCGAAGGCAACAGCACCTTCGAGCCGGCAACCCTTTTGCCACAACTGGTAACCTCTGCACCAACTTTTTGGGACAGGTTCAACGGACTCAACCCTTTTCGCCGCAAACAAGCCTATCCGTTCAATCCTATCGAGCTACAAAAAGATGTTGTGCGGCTACGGCAGTATTACCAAAGAAACGGATTCCCTTTTCCGCGTGTGGCTTACTCAGCATCACAATATGACGCTGAAGAAAACCAAATCCATGTCATATTTGCTGTATGGGAAGGAGAACCGCAGTACCTGGAAACCATTGATGTGCTTGCGACAGACAGCGCCAGTATCATCACCCAAATACCCGAATCCCTGCAGTCCAACTGGCGAAAGTTTAGCCGATCACTCTCCTCGAATACAGGCAAAAGGTTTACCCAGGTCGAACAGATTCGGATACAGGACCTGATCTTGAAGTGGTTTCAAAATCATGGCTATGCTTTTGCCCGCGTAGAAGCGCAGTCGCAGGCCACAGGCGAACGGCAAGACATTCAACTCACCTACCTTGTTGATGCCGGCCCGATGGGATTTTTCTCATCCATTGAGGTACAGGGCAATGAAACCGTTTCGAACCAGGTATTGCTCAGGGAGCTTCCCTTTGAAATTGGCGAACGCTACTCCGTCACAAAACTAAGAGAAGGGCAGCAACAACTATTCGGACTCAACCTGTTCCGCGTTGCCCTTGCCGATGTACCAGAGCAACCAGAAGACAGCACGGTACAGGTAAGGCTCAGGGTAAATGAAGCCAACAGGCGCTACCTCTCTGCCGAAACAGGATACTCACGGCAGGAAGGCCTCGGGCTCGAAGGTGAATGGACCCACAGAAATTTCCTCGGCAGCGCACGCAACTTATCAATCAACCTGCGGGCCAATACAGGCCTTTTGGGGAATACGACCTCTTTTACCGCAAACAATGTTGTAGGCAAACTGCCGGCGCGGCTTTTCCGGACCTCCGTAGCACTCCGTCAACCTTATCTGTTTACAACGCGCCTTTCAGGTATTTTTGCGCCGTTCATCGAATTCCAGAACGACCCACAACTGGCTGCAAGCAACGAATTCCTCGACATCAACCGACGAGAACTGGGGCTCAATGCTACACTGATCTACGAAGTCCTCCCTTTTCGCCCTATCAGTATTCAGTATACCCTCAGCCAGTCGCTGAGCCGGTTGGATCTGTCTAGCCTCAGTACGCTCTCTCGCGACATCTATAGCAAAAGCGTGCTTGCAGTAAGTGCAACGTTTGGCAAGACCGACAATTACCTCAATCCGCGCCGGGGCTTTCTGTTCAAACCCGTCATTGAAACAGCCGGACGGCTATTTTCCTCAGGTGTTCAGTATAATAAAGTAGGATTTGAGACCACAGGATATATCCCGATCAACCGCAAACTCATGCTTAGTGGCCGGCTCTTCGGCGGTAAACTCTGGACCTTTGGCAATAGCCGCGAGGCACTTTCAGATCGTATTTGTATCGAAGATGCTGCGTTATCCGGTGCGGTGGCTGATCGGTGCCTGCTCTATGAAAACAGGTTTGATCCCATATTCTTTTACGCTGGCGGCAGCAACGATGTACGCGGCTGGGACTTCCAGTTGCTTGGGCCCAAAATTGCCCGTGCAGATACCAGCGTTGTCAACGGCGTCGTGCAAACAGATGCCAACGGCAACCCGGAATTCAACAACTTCTTTTATGAACGCACCGGTGGCACCTCCAAACTCATCGGCAACCTGGAGGCCCGTATGCGTATTCCCGGCTTCGGGCCAGCGTGGCAGGGCGCTACCTTTTTTGATTTCGGACAGGTCAGTAACGGCGCCATCCGATTCAGTGACTTCCGCTACAACGTGGGAGCCGGCTTGCGGTATCAGACCGTTGTGGGTTTCATTCGGGTGGACCTCGCCTATAAGCTCAACCCCACTACAGCCGACCTTACAAATCCGGAGGATGCGTTCCTCTTTGAGAACGGGTTCAGCACTACGCCACCCGAAGAAAAGTTTTTACGCCGATTTGGGCTTCACATCAGCATAGGACAGGCTTTCTGATTTTAGACTGTGAAACCGCAACTCTATAAATATCTCGTGCGCCCAACCCTCGGCCTCCTGGGGGTTTGCCTGCTCTTGCTCTTTTTGCTGCATACCAGTTGGGGGTTAACGCTGGTTGGCAAAACGGTATTGAGGCAACTGGATATCTTCCCCGGTGCGACGCTCACCATCGACAAAATCTCCGGCAGTCCGTTTGGCAGTCTCAGCATTGAATCCATTGAACTGACAGCTGAGAACGACTCACTACTGGCAGATATTGAGCACGTTGACCTGGAATACAGCCTGCGCCAAATACTCCGCGGCACATACGTCTTTGAGAAACTGGCCATCACCTCACCGCAGATCCGGATGACACAGATCGAAGATGCATCATGGGATTTGATGAACGTTCTTCCGGAAAGCGACACCACAGCAGCAACACCTTATGTGCAATTCGACCACCTCTCGATAACCAGGGGCACAGTTGCAGCACATACGTATACCGCCGGCACCGATTCAACTTACTACATCCGGGACCTCAAGCTCTTGCTTGCGCCACTCACGTTGGATGAGGGCCTCACAATGTCGCTCGAACACCTGGCCGGCGAAATTTGGGTACCAGACACACACGAGCCGGTGGATTTGTGGCTTGCTGCACAATATGACGGCGCGGCCTTAGCGCTCGACAGTCTGCAACTAAGTTCTTCGCGAAGCAACGTAGTAGGCGAGGGTACGCTTTATCTAACGACGGCGGACTCGTTACTTTACCAGAATACGCTGTCCCTTTCTGCAGATCCGCTTTCTTTTGATGACATTCGCCTTTTTGCACCCTCGCTACAACCTGGTGCAGAGGTTGAGATGACAATCGCTGTTGATGGCAGATCAGTTGCCGGCGCAGGCAACCAGTTGATCGCTGATGCCGACGTAAGCTTCTCCGACGGCGCGAATATTCAGCTGGCCGGCACGTGGCAGAAACAGGAAAGCGGTATTGGTAACATCGCACTTACAAGTAACATCCGCGGCCTCAATCCTAAAATCCTGACGACGAATCCGAATCTGGCTGCCGATCTAAACGCAGACCTCAAGGCGTTATTGTCAGGCGAAACGTTCAAAACCATTGATGGCACCGGCAACCTGACGCTGGTTGAGTCGACTATACAGACCTATTCACTCGACAGCACGGCCGTCAATCTGACGTTTGACAACGGGGTAGCTACCCTTGATGTCGTTACGGGATTAGAGACATCTTCCTTAAAAATTGCCGGCACCCTCGCCCCATTCAGCACGCAACCCGCATACAACTTAACCGGTGATGTCGCACAATTAGACCTCAGTCCATTTCTCCCTGAACAGACCATGGACACCAACCTCAATGGGGCGATAAAACTTGAAGGCAACGGCTTTTCTTTGGCAGATGCCGCGACAAGCCTCACACTTGAGCTGGCACCATCGCGGATTAACGATTACCAGGTATCCAACGGCACCCTCAACGCCGATTTATCTGATCAGCAGCTAACACTCGGACTGCAACTGTACGGCCCGGCAAGTCAGGTTTCATCTGAAGGCATTGCCCAATTGGGAAGCGAAATCGAGGTAGATACGCTACGTCTTTCCCTTGATAATTTTGATTTGATGGCTGTACTTGGAGACACTACGTCATCTGCAATTACAGCAACAGCAGCGCTAGCTGGTACAGTCGCTAAAGATGGAGGCATTGATGTAATTCTTCGATCAACCTTTACCGAAATCGCCTACAACTCAATTTCAGTTACCAATACAGCGCTAAACGCCACCTGGGCCAAAGATCAGATTAGCGTGGTGGGTGATGGAAATCTGGGGCCAGGGTCGTTTAATATCGCCGGCCAGGTACAACTGGGAGAGGATAACCTGTCTTATGAAATTACAGAAGGGCAATTCAGCAACCTCGACATTGGGCAATTTGCACCGCAATCTGCACAGACATCTGCATTAAACGGTTCTTTCTTTTTGGTTGGCAATGGCACTGCGCCTGCTGTGCGCACAGTTTCCGGGCAGGTAGAATTGCAAGCGTCGCGTTTAAACAGACAGGAAATCAACGACGCCAGTGTATGGATTGCCATGCATGCAGACACACTTGATATTGACCTTGCCCTCAACCTGCCAGAAGGCAAATCTTCATTGGGTGGTCGGATCTCTTCCCTACAATCTTCGCCGACATATCAGATTTCGCGCGGCGAAATGCAAGGCATCAACGTCGGAGCGTTGGCCGGCATCGATTCCCTCTCAACAGACCTCAACGGCGCGCTGTTGCTATCGGGCCAGGGCACAAAACTGGCAGACATGACAGCCCGCGTCGACCTGGTCTTGACGCCTTCACAAATCAACAACTTTAGCTTTAGCGAGAGCAGATCCACCCTCAGTCTTTTCAAAAACGAAGCGGCTGTGTCATCATCATTTGTGTTTGAAGAGGGCTTGTTTGACGTTAAAGGCGCATTACAGCAAGTTGCAGAAGCACCCGCATTCACGTTCACTGGTAAAACAACGGCCTTCGATCTCGCCGGCCTAATCGGAGCAGACTCGGTTGCCTCGGGCCTCAATCTGCATATGGAGGGAAGCGGACAGTTTGACAATGCGGATAGCATTTCAGTAAAGCACCTTTCCCTGAACAGCAAAATTACAGCCACAGAGAGCCACTATGGCGAGGTCAACATCGATACCCTTGCGCTGGACCTCTCGCTTGATGATGGCCGGCTAATGGTTGACACCTTGCTGGCCGTTTCCAATGTAGCGTTGGCAAATGGCAGCGGCCCTATTGTCCTGGATAACAACGGCAATCTACCACCCGATGCGCGTGCTTCAGCGTTCAACATGGTGACAACCTTACAGGATCTCGCTCCGCTTGCCCCGTTGATTGGGGCATCACTCATCTCGGCACAAGAAGGCACATTGCGCACACGGATTTTTGGCGAAGCAGACAACCTGCGCATGGACACCCGCATCGATGGGAATGGGTTTGTATTCAACACTTTTCATCTTGGAGAGCTCGATGCACGCGTCACCAGCGAGTTTGACGCAGCGCAGTCCCTTTCATACACCGATGTAACGGGGCAAATCACAGCCGTTTCTATTCCGGGGTTTGTCTTTGAGGAAATCAACCTGGAAGCAACGTACGATACAACGGCAATCCGTTTTGCAACCAATGGCCGGCTCGATAAAGACCGGCGCGTCGAGGTTTCGGGGCGCTTGATGCAAAATAAAGAAGGTCAGGAAGTTCAACTGGACCTCATCAACCTTAATCTTGATGAAGACCAGTGGTCGCTGAATGAGTCTGCGCGCATCACGCTTGGCCCCTATTATGCCGTTGAGAACTTCCTGATGCAAAGCGGCGACCAGCATATCGAACTGGATGGCGTGATCGATCTGGAAGGGGAGCAGGACCTGCGGCTGGATATCAAAAATTTCGGCGTAGGCACTGTGGCCGACCTGCTCGGCTTCACCGGACTGGATGGACCGGTCACCAGCCAGCTTGACCTCAAGGGGCCTGCTGCGGCACCTATACTCGAGGGTACGCTCAACATGGCGCTGGTTGCGTTTGATCAACCCGCCGGCGACCTGTCGATTGAAGTTGACTATGACAGCTTGCAGTTAAACCTGGACGCCTCGTTAACGCAGACAGGCAAACAGGTGGGCAGCGTAAACGGGGTGCTTCCTGTCGACCTGTCGCTGACAACGCCGGAAGCATCCACAACGGGCGCCGGCATTTCCCAGAACGTCGCGATGGAAGGAGGCGTCGATTTTGCGATTGCAGCTGATTCAATGGCCATAGACTGGCTTTTGCCTTTCATTGACCCAACCTTGCTCAACCGGCTCGAAGGCTCCCTGACGGCTGACATCAAGATTGAGGGTACTGCACAGGACCCGACCCTGGAAGGCGCTGGCCGGCTCGTCAATGGAAAAATCAGATCACCAATCCTGGGTGTCACCTACGAAGACTTTTCGTCAGATATTGCCCTGAATGACAACATCATCCAGCTTACAAACGCTTCCATGCGATCCGGGGAGGGCTTTGTATCGGGCAACGGCTCAATTGAGTTGAGTGATCTCACCAGCGCCATCCTTAACATAGATGTGACGGCATCAGATTTTCTGGCCATTGATACGCGGGAATACCGGGCGACAGCTTCAGGTGCAATGGACCTGACAGGTACACTCCAGGCGCCGGTACTCAATGGAGATGTAACAGTACTCAGCGCAGACCTATTTCTCAATGAATCCACGTCTTCCGAACTGGCTGATCTCAACGTGCAGCTCACCAAAGAAGATTTGCTGATGCTCGAACGGAATTTTGGTATTCGGGCGAGTGCCGCAGATACAACAACGTTTGACTTCCTTGATGCACTGGAAATGGACGTGGAAATTCTGTTTGGCCGGGATGTATGGATACGCTCCAACAAAAATCCTGAGATGAATATCCAGTTCTCCGGAGAGCTCGACGTAAGCAAAGTGCCTTATGAAGAATACAGCGCGTTTGGCAATATTGAAATCATTCCTGATCGTAGCTACATCAACCAGTTCGGCAAACGCTTTGAAATAACGCTGGGCAACCTGACGTTCAACGGGCCAGCTACTGATCCACAACTCGATTTTGAAGCGCGATACGAAGTCCCTGCCCGGCGAAGCAATGAGAATGCAGTAACCATCTATCTGGATGCTGACGGCAAAGTAGAAGACCTGAACCTTACGCTGCGAGCAGAGCCGACGATGGAGTTAACAGACATCCTGTCGTATATCGCAACCGGCCAGCCAGCCAGTGAAGCGCTTCAACTCGGCGGTATCAACTCACAATCGCTTGCGTCAACCGGTGCCGGCTTTGCACTCAACCAGGGCGTTGGCCTGTTAACGGGCGCCATTGAGTCCCTGCTCCAGGATTCAGGCCTTGAACTGGATGTGATCCAGATTGAACCGCAGGACAATGCGCGTGGCGCAACCATTACAGCCGGCAAATACGTCACCCCGCGCATATTCACAGCCGTAAGCCAGCCTATTGGCGCAGCGGATAGCGACGGTACGTCAACCCGGGAAGAAGGCACCGTAATCACCCTTGAATTGGAATTAATTGATTCACTACTCCTCCGGCTCCTGGGCGGTGAATCTGTCCTGCAAATTAACCTCCTGTGGCACCATTCATATTAAGAATGTAACAAGCCTTTAAAGGGGGTATGATTTTCGATCCGTGATGGGAAAGCTCTCATCAACCCATTCAACTCCTCGTTGCACGGATGTCGTCATCAACGCCCCATGAACACAAAGGCCCTGAACCAGCCTTTATTCTTGGCTATACGGCGCTTGAAATTACGCTGACCGTCTGTGGTGCCCTGTTGTTTATAGCATTCCTGTTTTTAATGCAGGGTATGCTTAATCCCCCAATAATTGCCGGCGCAGGAATTATTTTACTGTGGCCGGTACGCCACCACCGGTCTGTGCAAGCTATTTTATTGGCCGGTGGGTTTTTACTGGCGATCTGGTTTTTGCACAAGCTCCGTGCAATTCTAATCCCATTCGGGAGTATTTACCTGGTTGCTTACCTTTTCGACCCACTCGTGGCATTTCTACACCATCGCAAAGGAGTCCCGCGAGGTATTTCATCGCTGGTGGTTACGCTGTTGCTGATCAGCGTTATCGGCCTTTTCGTACTTCTGCTTGCTCCCCATCTTATTGGGGAATTAGATGCGCTTGGAACGCGCGCGTTGATGAGCATCGAAGTATTCCATGAATGGTTGTTGGCGTCTACGCTGCTCGATGAATTGGTGGGCAGTGCCGAACAGAAAGAAGAACTCATCAGCCAAACCATGGCATCGATTCAGAGCTTTCTAAACTACCTGACCAGTAGCATACCACGCGGCCTTGAGCATCTGCTGTTTTCGGTTGGATCTATTTTCGGGTTCATGACCATTATCGTCATCACCCCGGTCATCCTGTTTTATACGCTGAAAGATTACCGCATCATCAAGAACGGTATCAAGTATCTGCTGCCTACCATAGACGGCCAGCAAAATTACCTTACTCAGGCCGGCCAAATAGTAGGGCGGTATCTGCGCGGTCAACTGACCATCAGCGCCATCACTGCCTGTATCGTTTCAGTAGCGTTGATGCTGGGCGACATCCCATTTGCGCTGCTAATCGGGATTCTTGCCGGCCTGCTCAACCTGATCCCAAGCCTCGGCGCAATCATCACCATGCTTACCGCTATCGGCATTGCGCTGGTCTTCGGAGAACGTGGCCTGGTCGACATAATTATTGTTGTTACGGTATTGCTCGGCCAGGGGCTGCTAGAGCAAGCCATCCTCGTCCCGAAAATATTGAGCCACCACGTAGGGTTGCACCCCGTGGTAATCTTGCTGTCACTCTTTGTATTTGGCTTCTTTTTTGGCTTCTTTGGCCTCTTCATCGCCGTTCCCCTGATGGCGCTTATTATCACCGCCTACGATGCGATGCGGCAGCAAACCACACTGGACTTATCCGGATTCCTCGACCCGCCTATTGCCTCCGTGGATCTGTTTCAGCATGGACCTCCGCCGGCAGAGAACCCTCCTGATCTTGAGCGCGTAACATTTTCATTCCCCGATCAACGCAAAGAGCATGAGCAGTATTACCCTACGCACGCAGGCTTAGGAGAGGAATAAAACGCTTTGTCACAAACCTACTTTGTAAAACGCCGATTCCACATCGGTTATTCGCTACTCGGTCGACAAATCAGGAACCGGATCACTGATCAGCACTATGCAGAAGGGGTATTTATCCTGACGTTTGCTGCAGTGTTTTTCAGCCTTGTGATCGCCAACTATCTCGGTTGGGCAGTCATGCAGGCAATCCTGATAAATCCATCGAACGACATTACCAATCCGGAATCCGTAACCATGGGCTTTTGGATAGGGCAACTGGCTCTGGGCGCCCTTTTCCTATTTGGCTGCCTGCTCGGATTTAAGCCGGCGTTAATGGTAAAACACGAAGCAGGACGCGGGCTTTACATCAAACAAGGGAAACGGGAGGCGGTTGTCCCAACAGAAGACATCACCTCTGCCACCTTGATCCCGGCAAAGCGGTATCACCGGCATTACGCCAAGTACCTTGGTACCCGCGCTTTCTTAGTGAAAATGCCAGCAGCATTGGTCCTCATTTCTACAAAAGGTGGCCCCGTTATACTCGGCCTTTCCGATCAAGACCAGAAAGAATTACTCAACGCATTGCAACCTCAGTCGGAAAAGATCGTTTTTCCGAGCCTTAGTCCTACCCTTTAGGCTGTCCCCTTTGCAATTTCCCCCTTCGCAGCATGCGTTTTGACCTGGAGCAGCGCGATCCTTCTACGGAAGCTCGCGCCGGCATAGTACACACAAATCACGGCCCCATTGAAACACCCATCTTTATGCCGGTCGGGACTGTTGGCTCGGTTAAAGGTGTTACTCCCCAGGAATTGGAAAAGGAAATAACCGCCCAGATTATACTGGGCAACACCTACCACCTCTATTTGCGCCCGGGGGCTGACTTGCTCGAACAGGCAGGAGGGCTCCACAAGTTTATGCAGTGGAACGGCCCGATTCTCACAGATTCTGGTGGATTTCAGATTTATTCACTGGCCAGCCGGCGCAAGCTCACAGAAGAAGGTGCCCTCTTTCAAAGCCACATTGACGGCTCACGGCATCAGTTTACGCCAGAGTCTGTTGTAGATATGCAGCGGTCTATCGGATCAGACATCATGATGGTGTTGGATGAGTGCCCTGCTGCTGACGCCTCCCTGGAATACGTAAAAAAATCGCATGAGCTAACCATGCGCTGGGCCGCACGATGCCAAAAACATGCTGCGGCAACTGAAGGTAAATACGGCCACAAACAACATCTGTTTGCCATTGTGCAGGGCGGCATCTTCGAAGAAGTGCGCAAGGATTCAGCGCGCAGGCTTGTTGAAATGGACTTCCCGGGCTATGCCATCGGCGGCCTCTCTGTAGGAGAACCTGCACCGCAAATGTATGCGATGGTTGAGGTTGTAAATCAGTTTCTCCCTCCAGAAAAACCCCGTTACTTGATGGGTGTAGGTACCCCGGCTAACCTGCTCGAAAACGTGGCGCGCGGAATTGACATGTTTGATTGTGTAATGCCAACGCGCAATGGTAGAAACGGCATGTTGTTCACCACTGAAGGCATCATCAACATTAAAAACAAAAAATGGCAGGAGGATTTTTCGGTTATTGATCCGGGCCTGCATACCTATCACGCACAGACGTTCACAAAAGCATATCTGCGCCATCTTTTTGTCGCGCGTGAACTTCTGGGATTACAAATTGCTTCAATTCAAAACCTCTCTTTCTACCTCTGGCTCATGAAAGAGGCGCGCAAAGCCATTATGGAGGGCCGCTTTCTTTCATGGAAAAACGAGATCCAACCCCGCGTAAGCCGGCGCCTGTAGCCTTCTTGTGCAAACGGACAAAACTTAACATATCAGATGCTTAAGGATGCCCACGGTGCGTCGAAATTTTAAAGGTACCTAATCCGTGGAGACTGAAGTGAAAGAAACACCTGCACACGATCCTTTTGCAGAAGTGGCATCAGCCAGCGATGCAACTTTGGATGCGCTCAAAGCTGCTGAAGAAGCGCTGAAAGCCGTCAAAGCTGCACAGCCGGCCCCTGAACGCCCGCGTCTTTCCAATATTCAGTTTATGGGTACCATTAGCCACGAATTACGTACACCGCTGGCTTCAATTCTCGGTTATACACAAATACTTTACGACGAACTCGGCACCGTGCTGGCGCCGCATCACCGAGAATTCTTCCAGACAATCCTGACCAATGTCGAGCTTTCCCTCGAGCTCGTGACTGACCTCCTCGACTTCGCAAGACTCGATGCGGGTCAACTAGCTATTCAGCCATCTCCTGTGGCGCTGCAACCGCTCATTACACAGGTCATTGACCAACTGTACCCTTTTGCCCTCGAAAAAAAGATCACCCTGTCTGCAGATCTGAACGAAGAGATTTGTTATATCGCTGCTGATGAAGTGCGGCTACGGCAGGTCCTGATCAACCTTATCCTCAATGCCATCAAGTACACCGAGGAAGGCAGCATTACCATCCAAATTGTTGCCTCAACCCTCAAAGAACAAGAGGCCTACACAATCGAAATCATCGATACGGGCCGTGGCATTACCGAGGAGTTCAAAGCCATCATGTTCGACAGGTATTCGCGGGACGAGCGTATGGCTCGTCTCATCGAGCAAGGGGCCGGCATCGGGCTGGCCGTCGCCCTGGAGTTTATTCGTACCATGAACGGTGCAATCGAAGTTGACAGTTCCATTGAAGTAGGCACCACATTCCGCCTTACATTCGAACAGGCGCTTCTCGATTACTTTTGCGATGATATACCGTTCGACGAAGATGTTGAGGGGGAAGCTATCGTAGAAATAGAAGATCCTACGCCGTTTAGCGATTAATCTCGCCTCCTGTCGCAGCAGCCACATTCTAGCCGCAAGAATACCTTACCTTAAGGTTTGTTATTCAGCTCTGTTACAGGTAAATGGTTAAGGAACTTGTTGCGCGCATTATGCTGTCTAGCCTCAAAAAAGGCTTTCGCAGGATATGCTGGGTTGGCCCTGAGCCTTCCTTTGAAGAAAATCTACCCATTGTTGCTTATGCCAACCATCACACCTTTTATGACGGGTACGTGATGTGGCTGCTGGCCCAGCGACTTTTAGGAAGGGATACGCTACTGTGGATGGAGGATTGGGACCGATTTCCGTTTTTTGCAGCGGTTGGCGCATATCCTTTCCCATCCGAAGACCCGGCTCGCCTGCTCGCAACAATTCGCAAAACAGCACGACGCCTCGCAACCGATCAGGACAGCTTTCTGATCTATTTCCCGGAAGGGGAATTACACCCGCCGGAAGCCGGCCTCCTCCCCATCGATACCAACAACCTGAAACGGCTCGACCGTATTTTCCCGGATAAATACTGGTGGCCCATTTCCATTCACATGACCAACAGGGGTGAAACTTTGCCCACTTTGTTACTCAGTGGCGGCACACCCCACCGCACAGTTACCGGCCATGAAAGCAAAAACCTTGCAGCTGGACTCAATTTCCTGCGCCAAGCACCGCACCCTTGCACCAGGATTTTGCTCGAAGGCAAGAAAAGCGACGATGAGAGTTGGAATATGCAGTTTATGGCGCGCTGGTTTTCACGTTACCTGTGATATCCCATAGCCACGTTATACGCGATTAGGCATTTTCGACTATATTCAGCAAGTAATATCAGTGAAAACACCTGCTTTTACTTGCTATGGTCGAGAAACTTACCGGGCTGATTGCAGCTCCCCATACCCCTATGCATTCCGATGGCCGTCTGCATCTTGATGTCGTAAAAGCACAGGCCGCGCTGCTCCGGAAAGAAGGCGTCCGCGGGGTTTTCATTGGGGGGACCACCGGTGAAGGTGCCTCCTTAACCTTCACCGAACGCAAGGCGCTTACCGAAGCCTGGGCCTCGGTTACTGATTCAGACCTTGCGCTTATTGTACACGTGGGACACAATGCACTTCATGAAGCTTGCGCCCTCGCGGAACATGCCAAAGCATCAGGAGCCCACGCAACAGCCGCGTTAGCCCCATCTTTCTTCAAACCGGCCGACATTACCACCCTTGTTGATGTTTGCGCAACCATCGCGCGTGTTACCCCGGACCTCCCGTTTTACTATTACCACATCCCTTCAATGACTGGCGTCGCGCTATCGATGCCCGATTTTCTTCGTGTAGCCGGCCCGCGCATACCGAATCTTGCCGGCATCAAGTTCTCCACGAGTGACCTCATGCAATTTCGAAGCTGCCTGACACTCGATAACAGCCGTTACACCATGTTTTTCGGTTCGGATGAAATGCTGCTCGGAGCGATGGCGATGGGCGCAACGGGCGCAGTAGGCAGCACTTACAATTACGCAGCGCCAAACTATGTGCGCATGATCCAAGCATATGAGGAGGGAGACATAGAAAAAGCTGGGAAATACGCAGGCCATGCGGTTGCGCTTGTTGAAGTCCTCATTAAATATGGGGTAATGCAGGCCGGCAAAGCCATCATGCAGATGCGGGGTGTTAACTGCGGCCCAGTCCGGCTTCCGCTAAAGCCCCTTTCTTCAACTCAAAAAGGGCAACTGTTCGAAGAAGTGCGTCAGCTCGGTATTTTTAAATCTGTACAGCTTACCCCGCCGGAAAAATGAAATCGACGCTGCTTGCCCTGTTTTCGGGCATTCTCTTCTTTCTGACACCGCAAGCCGATGCATTTACGGTTGGGATCTCCTCTGATTCACTACAATGGCAACAACTCACACCTTTGCCAGATGCCTTTGGTTTTGCCGGCGTTTTTGCTGGCGTAACCCATGATGCCCTCCTGGTAGCCGGCGGTGCCAACTTCCCAGCCGGCTCCAATTTTGATGGACACCCAAAAGTGTGGCACAACCAGATCTACCTCTTGCCCGAACCAAACGGCGAATGGCAAACCGGATTCTCGTTGGCAACACCATCTGCATACGGCGTCTCCATAACCTGGCAAAATGGGGTCGTGTGCATTGGAGGGGGGGACGCCAACCAGCACTTCAACAGCGTTTTCCTGCTCGAATGGGATGGCAACCAAATCCAGCAAACGGACCTGCCAGACTTGCCCGGCCCAATGGCATTTGGCGCCGGCGTGCTGCTCGGGGAAACCATTTATGTCGCCGGCGGCATCAGTACCCCCGATGCAACAGCAGCCATGCACACGTTTTGGGCGTTAGACCTCTCAAAACCGCAGCCTGAATGGGAAACGTTGCCGGCGTGGCCGGGGCCGGGCAGAATGCTGCCCGTAATGGCAAAAACCTCGCAACATCTTTACCTCTTCAGTGGCACAGCACTCACAACAGACCAGGCCGGCAATCCAGCCCGCCAGTTACTCACTGATGGCTACCGATACAATCCGGCGCTAAAGACCTGGGAGCAATTGGGAGACACACCACAGGCCATGGTAGCAGCCCCGGGGCCGGCAATACCTGTTGGGGCGTCCCATCTATTCTTTCTACCGGGAGACGATGGTCAACATGCTGCACAGGCCGCCATATTGCGCGACAATCACCCCGGATTTTCTCCTGCCTTATATGCATACAACCATTCAACAGACACCTGGCATCAGCAAGGCACGTTTCCAAAAGAGATCCCAGAAAACCTCGGGCCAAACCGCAATGCCGGTTTCTACCCACCCGTAACAACGCCGATTGTATTGTGGAAAGATGCTTACGTTTTACCTACCGGCGAAATCAGGCCAGGTGTACGGACGCCCCTCGTTTGGGCCGGCAACTGGCGTACAGTGGGTAGTGCATTTGGCACTACAAACGCAGCTGTGCTTGGCGTATATCTGCTGCTGCTTGTCGGAATGGGCGTCTATTTCGCCACAAAAACTACGTCTGCCCGCGCGTATTTCCTGGCCGGACAACAAATGCCGTGGTGGGCAGCCGGCCTGAGTATTTTTGCAACCATGCTATCTGCCATCACCTACCTTTCTATCCCGGCCACAGTCTATGCAACCGACTGGACCCGCTTTCTGCTAAACATGGGCATCCCACTCGTCGCACCCATTGTCATTCTTTTCTTCCTGCCATTTTATAGAAAGCTGGATGTTACCAGCGCGTATGAATACCTGGAAAAAAGATTCGACGTCTCCTTACGCTTGCTGGGTTCACTTTCTTTTATCCTCTTTCAACTCGGCCGCATGGGCATTGTACTGCTCCTGCCGGCACTCGCGCTGAGTGCGGTCACCGGACTCAACTTATTTTTATGCATTGGCTTGATGGGCTTGCTCAGTACCCTCTACACCGTACTTGGTGGCATGGAGGCGGTTATATGGACAGATGTTATCCAGGTCTTTGTGCTCCTTGGAGGCGCCATAGCAGCGCTCTTCATTATTGGCAACGCGCTTCCTGATGGCTTTGCACAAATCATCGAAGTGGCTGAAGCGCGCAACAAGTTCACTGTTGTCAATCCGGGCTGGGACCTGACGACAGATTCCTTGTTTGTCATTATTCTCGGGATGCTGTTTGCCAATCTGCTTCCTTATACAACCGACCAAGCTGTTGTACAACGCTACATGACAACAGCATCTGAAAAAGCAGCACGGCGGGCGATATGGACGGGTGCGTTGGTAGCTGTACCCGCTTCAGTGTTGTTCTTTTTCCTTGGCACAGCACTTTTTGTCTTTTATATCGACTTTCCAGCCAGTCTTGCCCCCATCGAAAAAATAGATCAACTGCTGCCGTGGTTTATTGTGCAGGAAATGCCGGCAGGACTTGGCGGGCTCGTAATCGCCGGCGTATTTGCCGCGGCGATGTCCAGCCTCGACTCGTCCATGCATGCAATCTCGACAGCAGTTACAACCGACTTCATTCAGCGATTTAAACCAGTTGATAACAATATCAACTGGTTAACCCTCGCGCGCTGGATCACCGTGCTGCTCGGCGTACTTGGCACCGCCAGTGCCATGCTAATTGCAACCTGGGACCTCGGTTTGATGTGGCGGATTTTCCTCGATATTACCGGACTCTTTCTAGGCACCCTGGGAGGCTTGTTTTCGCTCGGTATTTTCACCGCAAGAACAACCGCTCGGCATGCATGGATTGGAGCCGCATTTTCTGTGGCCTGCCTCGGATACCTGACTTTTGCCACATCGATAAACGGCCTGCTTTTTGGCGCTGTAGGTACGCTTATATGTTTTATCGCCGGCTGGATCAGCAGCCTGATATTTCCTGCAAAAACACTACCTGACACCCAGGGGCTCACCGTATTCAGTAAAGAGACGGCTTTACATACATCAGCCTAAACCAAACCTTAAATAGCTACGCATAATCATACCTGAGCAACGGGTTCAGCCGACTTCCTTGCCGGATCACCGATATGCAGAAAAAGAAACAATCCCTGCGTAACGAGCAGGTTGGTAACCAGAAAAAAAGTGGCTTCTTCAATAGGCAACCCAAACAAGTGCCAACCGGTGGTGTATTCCTCAGCGATATACCAAATGCCCAGTTCGAGCGCTACCCGATCAGCTATCCATAAATAAATGGTTGGGATGATAGTGCTCCAGAACCATAGCTTGCGTTCTGCCCAAATCCAGTTGCCCGCATAAGCCCACTGTCCGGCCAGTACAGGAAGCGCCCACACCAGAATCAACCCCATGTACAAACCCGAATCATGGGCGAAATGAAAGATACCAGCAATAGCAAGTAGGAGATAAATCAAGGCGCCGACAATACGAGGCATATTGGAAGGGCCGGCGGTGAATGATTCCTGGCGTCACAACACGAGGATATAAAAGAATAAACCCGTCAGTAGGGGCTGCAAGAGGAAAAACATGTATTCCTCGATGGGTACATACCCGATGGTAGCCATCACGCGTTCGGGTCCATATCCCCAGACACCCCGATATACCAGGTAGTTGTCCCACGCTGTGGTGTATATAAGTGCAATGCCGGCAACCGCAAACATCCACTTTAGTGAGTAAGACTTCATTGCAGCAGCAACAGTTCGGCGGTAAACTAGCGCCAGCAGAAAAATGACCGGCAAAATAAATACAAAGTGAAACTGGAGGTACGTCATGTTGTCGAAAATTGGGTGGGTAAAAGGGTGCTAAACACGTTTTTTCTCGAGGTCTTTTAAAACTACCGTGGCGGCATTACGGCCGGAAGCGCCCATGATGCCGCCACCCGGATGGGTACTGGCCCCCGTGAGGTAAAGGCCTTTGATGTTTGACTTGTAGCCGGCCATGCCAAGTTGTGGACGCAACGCAAACATCTGGTCTATACTCATTTCAAGATGCATCACATTGCCCTTAAACAAGCCCAACTCGCGTTCGAGGTACAGGGGATGCTGAAAGAGAGAGCCTACCACCGAATCGCGTGTGCCCGGTGCATAGGCCTCAAAAGTATCCAGCAACCGATCAGCCACAGCATCCCCGCGCGTATCCCAGTCGCCTTCTGCCAATTCGTATGGGTAATACTGTCCCCAAAGCCACAGCACTTCTCCTCCTGGTGGTGCCAATGTATCATCTACCGCACTAAAGGTCATGGCTACAATGGGTGGATCGGATGCAGGTTTCCCGGCGAGGTAATCACCGTATGCGGCGTTAATTTGCTGCCGATCGCGGCAAATTAGCTGCAAGGCCGTGCGTGCTTCAATACCCGGACTCGCTTTATAGCTGACCGGTTTATCCAGCGCCAGGCGCAGAATCGCGCCAAATCCATTCCCAACCCGTAACCGATTTATACCTTTAGGGTGGTGGGCGGTATCGAGCAATTTGCCAAAGGTTTCGAGAATGTGGGTTCCCGACACAATTGCACGCGATGTGTAGACCTGTTTATTCACCCGAATGCCGGCGGCACGGCTATGCTTTACCAGGATCTCATCAACCGGCGCATTCACAAAAATTTGACCGCCATGTGCCTCTATAAACTTCCCAAGCGCTTGTGTTAACATTCCCGAACCACCGCGTGGCCGAGCAATGCCGCCCACGTGGTACAGCGCCTGCCACAACACAAATGGACCGGTGATGGGTTCCGTTGGCGGCGGCCCAGACTGGGCAGCCATCCATACCAGCATTGCTTTCAGCTTTTCTTCGCTGAAATAGTCATCGACTACATCGCCGTACGGTTTCAGAATTTTCTGCAAGGCCTCCTGCCACGTAGAGTTGGGGGTCCGCCCTTTCATCATCATGCGCCCCATTTGTAAGGGTCCAGGCGCACTCAAAAACATCTCTCGCACCGATTCACCAAAAGGCCGCCACTCATCAACAAAATGACGATATGCCGATCCTTCTCCCGGAAACTTCGCATCAATGCCGGCGGCTGTCTTGTCGACATCCCGATAAATAAACAGGGCATCGTCATCCGGGAAAGGCGCAAAAAACAAGGGATCAAGTTCGAGATAATTGAGGCCGTATTTCTCCAGCTCTAGCTCTTCAATAATGGGCGTGAGGCGGATTAGAATGTGCGCACTTCCTCCCAAATCAAACTGATAGCCCGATACAAGCTCTTTGGTAGACACTGCGCCACCAATAATATCCCGTCGCTCAAATACCCCCACTCTATAACCTGTTTTTGCCAGATATGCTGCAGTAATCAGGGCATTATGTCCTGCCCCAACAACAATCACATCAAAGTCCATATCGTCCTCTTTTCCGCTCCATTGAGATTTTTACAAAAAAACACACGTTACGACCAAAATAGCAAAGTGAACTTTTTATTTCTGCCACACATATAAATGGAAATAAATTTTCGATCACATGCCTAAAATAGCCGAACAGAACCTGTTAACCACAAAGCAGGCTGCACAACTTATCGATGTGCATGAGTCTTCTGTCAAGCGTTGGTGCAAAGAAGGTAAAATTCCGTGCGATGTCACCGAGGGCGGACATCGCAGAATTAGCCTGCACGAACTGCTTGAATTTGCAGATACCCGCAACTTGCATTGTTCACTCAGCCATTTCCTTCCAGAAATACAGCTTGTGTGGCGTGGGTTAAGGAATGCGCAAAATAAGAAGAATTATGACATCCTCTTCAATAAGGGATACACGTGGCTCCGCCAGGAGAACCAGCAATTGTTCACACATTTAGTTAAATTTTGCCTGGAGCAGGGCATCTCTTTCAGTGAGCTGTTTGATGAGTTGATTTCTCGGGCGTTAAGACAAATGGGTGTTGACTGGCAGTCGAACGTGCTTGATATCGGGACTGAGCACCATATGACGGAAATTGTCCGTGATATTTTGCATGAGATTCGTCTGAATCCTGTTGAACTACGTGTTGGTAGCAAGAAAGGCGGCAGAAGCAGACAAACGATCGATCCGCAACCCGTAGCAGTGGTTGGATGCAACGCAGGCAACTTGCACGACCTTGGCGCCCATGCCATTCGGATTATACTCGAAGAAAGAGGCTGGAGAGCAATCTATGTTGGCGCAAATGTGCCGGCAGACGATTTGGCAAAGTTGCAGGCTAGGCATAATGCATCTTTGGTGTGTATCTCGTTTGTCTCGGCTAGCATGATCAATGAAGCAGAAAGATTTATTGAGATATTGAGTCGATTCTACAACCCAAGCCATCCTTACCACCTGGCCATTGGCGGATACGATTTCCCTCCCAATGCCGGATTACAGTTGGAGCGGCCTCCTTTCATAGAAATCAACACCTATCGATCCACCAATGCATTTACGCAATGGCTCGATCAATACGCGAAATCAGTAACTGTATAGCGTTATTCAGGTAGCCCTTTTTTTATGAAGCAATCCCCAAGATCTATTTCTGGCAGCGCCTGGGCCACCAGGTGGCCCCTTGCCATTCTTTTCGTATTTACTGCCATTGCAGGCATCGGATACGCGACGTTTGGCCGGCACCCACAGCTGTTACAACACACCCCGCAGTTTGCCGAATTTTTCAGTATATCGTTCACCTTTTTTGCGCAGACGCACATTCTGTTAACGGCGCTTTGCCTTTGCATCTATCTGACGTACCGCGTGCAATTGCGGTGGTTGGGCGGATTTGCAGCAGTTTATCTTATCAGCCTTGGCAGTGAGCTTACAGGCACGGCAACGGGTCTGCCTTTTGGCCCTTATTCGTATACTTCCTTGCTTGGCCCCAAATGGCTCGACCTTGTCCCGGTACTCATTCCGTTGAGTTGGTTCACCATGGCGTTGCCGTCGTATTTTCTGGCCTACATCACATTCCCGAACAGCAAACAATTTTTGCAGCGCATTGGCTTCGGTGGCTTATTGCTCATGTTATGGGACCTCGCCCTCGACCCGGCAATGAGTTACCTGACCCCATACTGGCAATGGGGTGAAACCGGCACCTATTATGGTATGCCGTGGATCAATCTTGCCGGCTGGCTACTCACCGGTATCGTGCTCATGGCAGCACTTTATTTGTTAAAGGTCGACAATTGGATCTCCAGGCTTTCTGCTTCATGGATGGTCAAGTATTACCTGCTCGTGCTGATGATGCCGATGGTTATGGTGGTTGTGGCCGGCCTGTGGTGGAGCGTTGGGCTTACCGTCGTTTCAATGGGGCTTTGTGCGCTTTACATCAATCACAAAGCGGTGCGTTTCCCCGGCGCCGACAACGATGGCCCCAAGCCATTACACGAAGCGCTCGAAACGGAAGAGCTGAACGATTATTTCATGCACCACTCCCGCTCCTTTTCTTTTGCAGCGCGCTTTTTCTCCCCTGAACAACACCGCCTGGTAACGAGGCTCTATGCTTTTTGCCGGACTACAGATGATATTGCAGATATCTATGGTGTTCGCAATGGAAAAGAGGAGGCCCTGAAACAACTGGAAGAATGGGAACGGCGGGTGCACCTTTCTTACCAGGGTATTCCATCCAATATCACCTGGCTGGATGAATTGATGACACGCTCCGTGCAATCGGGCGTGCCTTACCAAATTATCAGCGACCTGATCGAAGGGGTACGTTCAGACCTCGACAAAGTAGAACTGCAGACCATGGCGCAGCTAGATCGCTATACGTACTGCGTAGCTTCTGTTGTTGGGATCTGGTTGTGCTACCTGTTTGGTGTACGTGAACAAGAAGTACTCGACCGGGCTGCTGCGCTTGGTCGTGCAATGCAGGTTTCCAACATCATGCGAGACGTAGGAGAGGACTTGCGAATGCACCGCCTCTACTTGCCGGCCGAATTAATGAAGCGACATGGCGTAACGAAAGACGAACTACTGGCCATGGAAGCCGGCACGCTCCGCCCAACTGAAGCCTACAAAATTCTTGTTGAAGACCTCCTCGAACGCGCAGAGGCAGATTACAACTTTGCCTTCCGCGGCCTTTCTGCCATTCCACCCTCTTTTGCCAGGGCAGCTGCTGTTGCATCCGAGGTGTACAAAGGTATTCATCGCTCCATTCGACGTAACAAATACAATAATTTCCAGCGCAGGGCCTACACCCGGTGGTATGAGAAAATTTACCTTGCCGCGCGCGCACTCAACCGGCTCAGAAAAACGCAGAAAAGACCGTTTATACCAGCAAACCAGTCTTTGCCCGTAGCAGACAAAAATATGGGAAACGGTAAGCAGATCCCTTTCTCGATTATTGTTGTCCTGCTGGTATTTATCCAGAGCTTGTTTATAAACCAGGCTACGTTTGCCACGCACGGTCGAACCCACACCGCTAACCTAACAGTTTTACAACAGCAGGTGGTTTTGATGCACGAGTCTGTCATTGAGGAGTTACGTGCAAAATATATTGCGGCCGTCGAAAACGAGGCGATGATTGTTCAGGCCATGACGCTTATTGAAAAGGTCGACGACAAAACGCCGGCCATTCAAGCTTATGCCGCCGCATTTGATGTACTCCGCGCAAAACACGCATTCTGGCCGCTAAAGAAAATGAAACACCTCCGGAACGGTTTGCCCAGGCTTGATGCATTGGTTGCAAGGCATCCGGTTGAAGTTGAAATCCGCTACCTGCGATTACTGAGCTGCTATTACCTGCCACGTTTCCTTGGCCGCAGCGACACAGTAACCCAGGATTTTAAAGCATTGGCCTACCTGTTACCCGACGCACGCGCATCCTACCCTTCACAACTGTATTACGATATGGTTGAGTTTGTCGCATCCAACAGCAATTTAAGCCAGGAAGAGCGATCATCACTCCATGTGATCTTGCAAGAAGCCCCCAGGATGTCGACTGCCTCACGGTAACTTCGCTAACGGTACGCCTTACCAGGTGGCTGTTACTGTTAATGATTAAGCACGTACATACCCATGATTGCTTCCCATGATATAGATAAAGGTGCAGACAAGCATGCTGTTGTAATCGGCGCCGGCTTTGGCGGGCTTGCCATTGCTAACCGACTTCAATCAGCCGGCATGCAGGTAACCCTGCTGGAAAAACGCCCTAAAGTAGGGGGCCGCGCCTACCAGTTTGAAGAAAAAGGATATCTGTTTGACATGGGCCCCAGCCTTATTACCGCGCCGGCCCTCATTGATGATATTTTCCAGCAAGCCGGGCGTTCAGCATCTGAATTCTTCAGCCTCATCCCACTTGACCCTTACTACCGCGTCTATTTCCACGATGGCACGTACTTCGATTACTCGGGTGATACCGAGAAAATGAAGGCGCAAATGCGAAAATTCAATCCAGGTGATGCAGATCGCTACGATGATTTTATGGCTGCCATCGCCCCGATTTATGACGAGGTCATCACCAAAAAACTCGGCGCTCAACCTTTTGATACGCCGGGTTCTATGCTGCGTTTTACTCCCCGCGCCCTCCAGCTTAAAGCATTCCTGCCTGTAACGGCTTACGTAAACCGGTACTTCAAAGATTTTCGGCACCGGTTTATGTTCAGCTTCCACCCGCTCTTTATCGGTGGACACCCGTTCAGGGCTCCCTCCATCTACTTGATGATTCCTTTCCTGGAAAGGGTTGAAGGCGTATGGTTTACCAAAGGCGGCATGTATACCGTAGTCGATGCGCTGAAGCGGCTTTTCATTGAGCAAGGCGGCAAACTACAAACCGATGCTGAAGTATCGGAAATTGTGGTTGAAAACGGTAAAACATCTGGCGTCAAAGTTAACAACGAATACATGCCGGCAGATGTAGTGGTCTCCAATGCAGACTTTGCCCACACCTACAAACATCTGATCGACGCGCGTTGGCGAAAGAAATGGACCGACAAAAAGCTGGATAAAATCAAGTACAGCATGAGTTGCTTCCTGCTGTACCTTGGCGTCAAAAAACAATTCCCCGAGCTTGAGCACCATACCCTCATTCTCAGTGAACGATACAAAGGGCTGGTCGACGATATTTTCGACAACGCCCCCCTCCCGGATGACTTTAGCATGTATGTGCATGCGCCAACCAAAAGTGATCCGGATATGGCGCCTCCGGGATGTGAGAGTATCTACATCCTGATCCCGGTCTCCAACCTTACTTCAGAAACGGACTGGAACAAGGAGCGCACAGCGTTTACCGACAAAGTGCTCAATTTCCTCGAGGCCTGGGGCATGGATGGGCTAAAAGAGAATCTGGAAGTGTTGAAAATCTTCACCCCGCTGGAATTTGAAAGCGAGCTGAATGCTTATCAAGGCAATGCTTTTGCCATCGAACCCAAGCTAACCCAGACTGCTTATTTCAGGCCGCATAACCGCAGTGAAGATGTTGACGGCCTCTACTTTGTAGGCGCTGGCACACATCCAGGCGCTGGGGTGCCCGGGGTCATTCTGTCTGCAGAAGCCACTGCAGGCTGCGTGATGCATGACCTTAAAATTGAAGCCCCGGCCCTGACCTGATCAACGGGTTAGGCATCCCCTTTCAACTTGTCTTCTTTAAAAAGCACATCTGTGTCACTGGCGGGTGTGCTTTTTTTATGTTTTGTGCCGTAGCGGCTTTTGTTGCAGAATACGCAGTAGAAGGCGACGACCTGAAAGCTGATCTGGCACGCCCCCAGGAAGCCGGCATACCGGTCGACATTGTTTACGAACAGTAAAACGGGGCGCAACCCCTACCGTACATATGTTTGCCCCACCTGCAGCAAATGAACGGCTGCAGGTGGGCACTATTTACCCCGGTAATCATCTGAACCGATACTGCTGCGCGTCGTATTAGCCGCTGAACCTCAGCAAAATTCCCCACCCATGGCGCGTAAGTTTGATGTCCCTGTTTTTTACCGGAGCCCTTTCATTACCAAGGTAAAAGAAGCCCGGCGCATACAGGATCCTCGGAAGAAAGATTTTACTCCTTCCACACTCGATTTTGGACCGATACGATTCCACATTGCACGCCATTTTGGCTTTTGCTATGGCGTAGAGCAAGCTGTAGATATTGCATACAGGGCACTTGAGGAAAACGAAGGCAAGCGAATTTTCCTGCTTTCCGAGATGATTCATAACCCACATGTAAACCGGGATTTACAAGATCGGGGGATGCAATTTCTCCGCACAACGTCCGGTGAGCAATTGATTCCATTCGACACGCTCACGCCGGAAGATGTTGTCCTCATTCCTGCCTTCGGCGCGTCGGTCGAGATTGAAGCGGATTTGAGGGCGCGCGGGATTGATACAATCAGCTACAACACGACGTGTCCGTTTGTCGAGAAGGTTTGGAAACGAAGCGACCAACTCGGCAACAAGGACTACGCAATTGTTGTGCACGGCAAGCGGTACCACGAAGAAACACGCGCAACGTTTTCGCATGCGCGACAAAAAGCGCCGGTTGTTGTGGTGCTAAATATGGAAGAAGCGCAGGATCTTGCAGACGTAATCACAGGCAAAAAGGATCGTGCGTTTTTCTACACCCGGTTTGCTGACAGATATTCTGAAGGCTTTGATCCCGATTTACACCTGTCTCGTATTGGCGTGGTAAATCAGACGACGATGCTCGCCTCGGAGACTGCAGCCATTGCGGCCCTGTTACGCAGGGCCATCATCGACAGGTACGGCGAAGACAACCTGAAAGACCACTTTGCAGACACAAGCGATACGCTTTGTTATGCAACCAACGAAAACCAGCAGGCAACCCAGGCGCTAATAGAAGCCGGCGGTGATCTGGCAATTATTGTTGGCGGCTACAACTCATCTAACACCAGCCACCTTGTGGAATTGGCAGAACTGCATATGCCGGCCTATTTTGTAAATGGTGCGGAGGCCATTGGTTCGCCACAAGAGATCTCCCACTTTGATCTCCATCGAAAACAAGTAGTAGCAACCCAAGACTGGCTGCCAGAAAAACAACCGGTAGACATTGTGCTAACAGCCGGCGCCTCCTGCCCGGATGCCGTGCTCGATGAAGTCATGCGAAAACTGCTCTCATGGTTCCCAAACGCACGTAGCGAAGCAGAAGTCTTGCAACCGTTTGTGAACGCTACTGACTAAATTGCGTTTTAAAAACACCCGGCGGCCATGCACGCGAGATTCAACCTGGTGAAGACTTTATCTCAGCAAAATGAATAGCTGCAATAATGAAAGCATGAAGTCAGGCTCGTCGCAAAATTGAAAATCCAAAATCAGATCCCCAACCTCTGCCAAAAGCCTGGGAGATCCATAACATGGCCAGTGTTTCCAGATAGTACGCCTGTGCCAACCCACCAGCATCTGCAACTTCAAAGCCGAGTTGCTCTACCAGGCCCGCAACAACCTGTTTAGCATGATCATCGTCACCACAAATGAACATGACGAGTCGATTTTTACCTACAACAATTGGGGCAGCCATATTTTGAGCACCTGTTGTGTTCAACGCTTTGACAACCCGCGCACCAGTAGCCTTTGCAGCGATACGCTCAGCACCTGATGCACCGAGCTTTCCTTCAAATGTAAAATTTGGACCAACAGGATTGGTACAGTCAATCAGAATTTTACCATCCAGTGAATCAAGCGATGCAATTACATCTTCTGCTGCTGACCAGGGTGTAGCAAGTACAGCGATGTCAGCGCCCGCAACAGCTTCTAGAGGTGTCATTACCGACACACCCTCTAGCGCACCAAGCTCGGCATTTCCTGCTGTACCCGGGGTACGCGACCCAAAAGCTACCGTATGCCCGGCAGCAGCCCAACGTCGGCCCAGCACACGGCCAACTCTTCCAGTACCAAGAATTGCAATTTCCATAGTTATACCCCAAGCGCTTCAACGATAAGGGTAGCAGCAGCCGTACCTGAATACTGCTGCTGTCCCGTAATCAAATTGCCGTCACGTATAGCATGAGGCTTGAAAGCGCTGTTCACAATAAAATTGGTGTCGGCCAGTTTTTTCGCTTCAGTCTCAATCCAAAAGGGCTGGATTTTCTGGCCGACATACTGATCAGCAAAAGCCTCTTCTGCATCTGCGAAGCCCGTCCATGTTTTGCCCTCAACCAGTAATGAGCCATTTGAAAGGTACGTGTGCAGCAGAATGCAGGTTGCATGACAAACTACTGCGACAACCTTGCCGGCTTCGTAACACCGCGCCACCATGCCGGCCAGTTCCTGGTTGTCGTAGAACGTGTACATTGGCGCCTGACCGCCACAAATGAAAATGGCATCATAATCGTCAAGATTAACCGTAGCGAGTTTTAAGGACTGCTCGACGCGTGCCATATGTTCGGGTGAATGGATAAATCCGAGACTGATCAGATCATCAGCAGAATACCCACTATCATCGCGTGGATCACTCCAGGAATCACCGCGTAAAGCACCCCCTTCGGGACTGGCTATGTCTACCGTATATCCGTTTTCAGAAAACACCCAATAGGGATGCGTTAATTCTGCCCACCAGAATCCAATGAGCCATCCCGTTTGTGCAGATGTAGCAGGATTAGACGCAACCATCAGGATGCGACGTGGCTGTAAAATGTCTATTGATGCACTCATAATTGACCGTTTTTTTAGGGTTGCTTAATTTTCGGTCAATTGTATATATTAGTCAAGAACACACCCAAAAGTAGCATACTATACTTTTAGTTAGATATGGCCACATTTGCGCATAACGGCAAGTCTTTTTCTTGCCCGGTAGAGTTATCACTCAGCGTAATTCAAGGGAAGTGGAAAATTTTGATACTTTGGCACCTGCGAGGCGATACATTACGCTACAGCGAGTTGCGCAAAGCGCTCCCCAGAATCACGCATAAAATGCTTTCACAACAGTTGAAAGAACTTGAAGCAGATGGTGTTGTGCACCGCGAAGTTTATCCGGTTGTGCCTCCCAAGGTTGAATACTCTCTTACACCAGAGGGCATGACCCTGCTGCCCATGCTTATAGAAATGCAGCAGTGGGGCATGCGGTTCAAACAAACCCACCACATCCAGATCAACAGATGATCGCATCCGCGGGCCGTTTACGTAGCGCCGGCTTGTTGCTCTTGTTGCTGGTGCTGCAGGCATGTAGCCTGTTTTCCACCCGGGATCCTGAAGAACCGGTTGACGAAGCCGGTACCTTTTTGCAACCCGACACTCCCGAGCAGGTGGTTGAAAACATTCAAGCTGCTATTGCAGAATTGAATACCCCGAACTACGGCCGCTCCATTAACCTGGAAATTGCCTTTACGCCTACCGCAACCGCAACAGCCCAGGACCCCACGATCTGGCAGAACTGGAGCCAGACTGAAGAACAGCAGTATTTCAGTACGATGGCTGCAGCAGCGGAATTTGGTATCGGGCACAACCTCCAACTGAACGACGAGACCCTTTCGATTATTTCAGAAGATCGGTTCGACCTCGACGCGTCGTACACCTTGACGATCAACCACAACCGTCCCAATGTCCCGACAACGGTCCAGGGCCGGCTTGTCTGGGTCATCCGCCAGGGAGAAGACGGACTTTGGAGCCTTGCGGAATGGACCGACCGGGAAGTGGGCAGCTCAGATTCGTGGAGTACGTTAAAAGCAGAGTTTATCAAATAGCGTGGCGGATTAATTTATGGAAGATCAGCCGGCTGTAGTGGCAAGGGCAATTGACTGACAATCAAACCGCCCTGGCTCATGCTTTTTTCCATCGCCACGCGTGCCCGGTAGTGTGATAAATTCCAGGAACGCCAGTCATTTTCCGGCTGCGTCTGCCAGGCTGCATACAGACTTCCCGCAAGCTTGCGCTGATCTGCCATATTTAGTTCTGGTAGCAACTCCAGCATTGCAGGGACAGCGTCTGCACTCAGGGTTAACAGGTATTCATGGTCCAATTCGGCGCCAGCAATCGCGCGCTGCATATTTGTTTTAACAATGAGTGCTTCGGGATTTACTATGTGTAACCCTAACACTACAACCGCACCCGCCACCACTGCACCGCGCATGAAGTTTAGGGTGTCATTTTTGATTGTAGACCAGCTAAACCAACCCAGCACAAACGCGAGCCATACTATAAATGCGCTTGCATAAAGTCTTAGTTCAGTAAGCCCATACGCCCCGGCATACAACCACATGCGCTGCGCTGCTGATACCAGCATCACCAACAATAAGCCCACTTGAATTACAACCAGGGCGTTGAATATAGCCGTGTGCCCCTGATGGGTGGGTTTAAAACACCGCTTCAAAATCAACGTCATACCCAAAGAAATAGCGGCAACTGCAATCAGTTCAAAGAATCCGTGGCGCGCATAGCTTGAAAGCGTTATGCCGCTGGCGGCCTGGATGTATTCAGCGCCGCCAAACAGATAGCCAAGTTGCATAATAACGAAGGTGGCAAACATCAGATTGACCAGCCCCAGAACAATGCCTACCTCCAGCATAAGCAACTTGAGCTTTTTACCTTTCGCCTGCTTACTCCGCTGATCAGTCACAACATCTGTAATAATACCACGCAGGTACGCGCCAGCTAGTAAAGTATACACCCCAATAACCAGCAGCCGCGTTGGCAACGAACCCATATCAACGGAAATCAAATTGTACATCAGGTCGCCAAACCCGGCATCTGCGGCAGAAAGTAACAATCCAAACACCAGCAGTACAGGCATAACAAGCAAAACGCCGCGGACAATTGACCGTGCAGTTTCTTTGTCAAGGCCGGCAAAGAGTACCTCCCAGCGTACGGTATTCCTCAAAAAGCGCGGGTAGCCAAGCAAGGAATGAAAGCCTGTTGAGAGCAAGCCTGGAACGCGGCCGGCTACCCTGTGCAGTTGCCTGGATTGCATGGAAAGCCCAAGCACAGCAAACAATCCCATTGTTGTAGCAAATTTCAACATGCTTGCATCGCGGCCTATAAACGACAGCGCAAGCATCCCGAGCGGCAATAGTAACCAACGTTCAAATTTCAACAGCGGAGCATCCCAGCGCGCTACAAGCCAGACACCAAGCGCAGCCACCGCCCCGACCCAAAGCATGGCACCAACACCCCAACCGGTTTCAAAAAGCAGCCTTTCGCCAATAATGCCCAGCAAAAGGGCGCCTAGAAATACCTCAATTCCAAGTTCAGATTTTTTGATCGTCATGATGATGTGCTGTGATGAGTTCAAGAATGGAGGCAATAATCAAAGTACTTTACATCACAAAGTGCATTAATGTTGCAAAGCTTATAGTTTTTTTCTCAGCTCCCCACCTCGCGCCAAAACGCACTACGAAACATGCGCCCTTTGAGCGGGTAGCTGCTTGTAATTGCGGGCAGCGGTACCATTTCGGCCCAGACATATCTCCACATGGATACTGCTTTACAATTTGATAATATGCGTCGATACCAGGAAGATCTATTCAGGGCAGAAAATGACAGACTTCAATACAGCTGAACACAAAAGACTTTCAGATTCCGAAAAGCGAAAAGCCGACTGGAAGAACTGGGGCCCGTATGTAAGTGACAGGGCCTGGGGAACGGTCAGGGAAGACTACAGCCCTGATGGTAAGGCATGGGATTTTTTCCCGCATGAGCACGCAAGAAGCCGTGCCTATCGCTGGAACGAAGACGGTATAGGCGGATTTTGCAACCGCATGCAGAATCTTTGCCTTGGGGTTGCATTCTGGAATGGGCACGATCCCATCCTGAAAGAGCGCCTCTTTGGCCTCAATGGCAACGAAGGTAACCACGGTGAAGACGTAAAAGAGTACTACTTCTACCTGGACTCAACGCCGACGCATTCTTATGCAAAGATGCTCTACAAGTATCCGCAGGTGGCATTCCCCTATGAGCATTTGATTGCAGCCAACAATGCGCTCGGCAAAACGGACCGTGAATACGAGCTGATTGATGCATTGCAAGAGGCTTTTGAAGCGCAACGCTACTTTGATATTTACATCGAGTACGCCAAAGCAGATGAGGAAGACATTATCTGCAAAATAACCGCAATAAATCGCGGACCAGAAGCAGCTGAGTTGCACATTCTGCCCCATGTTTGGTTTAGAAATACGTGGTCCTGGGGTCACAATGACACCAAGCCTACACTGGAAGACCGGTCAACAAAGCGGAATTCGGGTATCCGCGCTACACACAGACATCTGGGTGAACGGTGGTGGTATGCGGAAGCAAGCGATACCACTAAACCGCGCCTCCTGTTTACGGAAAACGACACAAACGCCGAACGCCTGTTTGGTGCGACCAATCCTTCGCCTTATGTAAAAGATGCGTTTCATAGCGCAGTCATTGAACAAGCAGAAGGCGTAACCAACGAGGCCGGTGTCGGGACCAAAGCAGCAGCGCACCTGGCCACGGTAATTGAGCCAGGCGCCTCTTATACCGTTTCAGTTCGCTTTGCCAGCAAGCGACTCACCAACCCGTTTGACGATTTTGACGACATTCTGGAAAAACGCATTGATGAAGCCAATGCGTTTTACCACGCTGTTCAGAGTCCTAATTTGAACGAAGATGAGTTACGGGTCCAGCGCCAGGCTTTTGCCGGCCTGATGTGGAGTAAACAATTCTACCATTACAGCCTTGAGAAATGGCTTGAAGGAGACAAGAACTTCCCGCAACCGCCCGATGCCCGCAAACGCGGCCGTAATTCGGATTGGCAGCACCTGTACAACCTCGACGTCATCTCGATGCCTGACAAGTGGGAATACCCCTGGTACGCGGCATGGGACCTGGCATTCCACATGATTCCGGTTGCGATGATTGACCCTGAATGGGCCAAGCGGCAGTTGATTCTCATGACACGGGAATGGTACATGCACCCCAACGGGCAGCTGCCGGCTTACGAGTGGGCATTTGGTGATGTAAATCCACCTGTACATGCATGGGCCGCCTGGCGCGTCTATAAAATTACAGAAAAAGCAACGGGGCATGCCGACACGGTCTTTCTGGAAAAGATCTTCCACAAAATGTTACTCAACTTTACGTGGTGGATTAACAGAAAAGATGACAGTGGTAATAACATTTTCCAGGGTGGTTTTCTCGGCCTGGATAACATCGGTGTATTTGACAGAAGCGCGTCGCTACCATCTGGCGGATACCTCGAACAGGCGGATGGCACTGCATGGATGGGCATGTTTTGCCTGAATATGTTAACGATATCACTTGAACTGGCCAAAACCCGGCCGGCGTATGAAGATGTAGCAACCAAGTTCTTCGAACACTTTGTCTACATAGCCAACGCTATCAACGCCCAGTACGAAGAAAACGGGCTCTGGCACGAAGAAAACGGCTTCTATTATGACGCCCTGAAAACCCCGAATGGCCAGCACATCCCGCTCATGATTCATTCATTTGTGGGCCTCATTCCGCTGTTTGCAGTTGAGACCATCGAGCCGGAAGTGCTCGAACGCTTGCCACGATTCCGCCGGCGTATGGAGTGGTTCATCAAGCACCGCAAGCACCTGATGAAAAACCTGACTCTGCTGAATCCGCATAAAAATGAAGGGCGGTGCCTGCTCTCGCTTGTAAATGAGAAACAGCTGCGGCGCATTCTAAAGCGTATGCTAGACGAGGACCAATTCCTCTCAGACTACGGCCTCCGGGGGCTCTCGAAAGAGCACGAAGACAATCCGTTTGTGATAAATATTGACGGCAATGTTCACTCAGTAGAATATGAGCCGGCAGAATCAAAAACCTATCTCTTTGGCGGCAACTCCAATTGGCGGGGGCCCATCTGGTACCCGGTCAATTATCTCATGATCGAGTCGCTCCAGAAGTTCAATCACTA
>JBCCIM010000025.1 GCA_039111535.1 Bacteroidota bacterium
ATCACACCGAGCACGAGATCCGAAGATCGTTTCTTTTGCATGTTTATTACTACTTTCTAGTGCAATTCGAAGTCTGCCTTAGACCGCGCTATCAACCACCAGAGATAAGTTGTTTGAACCTTCTCTTGTTGTTGGAATAATGCATAGCCGTTTCGGGCGTAATGAAGCGTTGCTGCATTAACCTATACAAATCTTGCTCCATAGTTATCTGCCCCTGGCTACCACCTTCCCACATCATCTGATAAATTTCGCCAACGTTGTTATTTTTGATAGCGGCACGTGTTGAAGGTGTCATCCAGAGTACTTCTTTCGATAGTATTCGTCCCCCTCCAACTTTCGGGCAGAGCTTCTGCGAAATAATACAGCGCAAAACGTCAGCCAGACGGTTTCTTACGCGATCCTGTTCATCTGTTGGATATTCAGCAATAATACGGTCGATGCTCTCCACAGCAGAACTGGTATGAAGCGTGGAAAACACTTTGTGACCAGAGTCAGTCACTTCAAGTGCCGCCGAGATGGTTGTCGGATCACGCATCTCACCAATTACAATCATATCCGGGTCCTGGCGAAGGGCCTGAACCACGCCGTCTTTAAATGTTGCAACGTCTCGCCCTACTTCACGATGTCGTACAATACAGTGTTTAGACTCATGCATATACTCAATCGGATTACCGATGATTACAACATGGGCGTGCACATCCTGATTGTTCGCATCAATGATGGCGTCGAGCGTGGTACTTTTACCAGAACCGGTAACTCCGGTGACAAGCGTAAGCCCATCTCGAACGTTTCGGAACATCAATCCATTTTCTATTATCGGATGAAACTTCAAAGAACTAAGCGTTCTGAGTTTATCCTCAATAGCACGAACGTTAAGTGCAAGATGCCCGTAATCGAAATAAACGGTTACACGAAAGCGTCGGTCGCGCTTGCCTTCAACGTAAAGGGCGTAGGAGAAGTCTGCAGCTGAATGTGTAAAGAGGTGATCAATCTGGGCTTCAGATAACATATTGAGGAAGAGGATATCAGCCAGGTCCTCATCAATGCGCCCCATTTCTTTATGGGGGCCTTTGTTACCGTCAACGCGGTACCAGATGTACCCATTACACGCAGTGCCGCCGGCGTCGATATCACTCGCGCCAATTTTCAACATGTGTTTCACGTAATGGTCAACATGCTGCCGCAGAATCGCGCGGTCTTTGTCCAGCAAGGCCATTACATGCTCACTCAAGAATCGTACACGATCAATTCCTTTGACCGCACGTGGCACAGAATCAATAATGATCTGGCAAACCTTTGGAGGTTGGGGTGCTAAAGGAACCTGAACACGGGCTTTCATGGCGCCTTCTTTACGAGGCCCACGATCCCAACGGATTTCGTTACTTTGAGGATTCAAGATATACTTCGCGTTGGTAGTGAGAAAAAACTACGATTCTCCAAGCGGCGATAGGCGATTGATGTCTAACTGCACGAATTTCCCCGTCTGCTGTGTTTTCTATTGTGGATCAAGAAAACCAGTATGATGATTCCAGTTTCTGCGACGCTCACACGGGAACGCCCTGAAACTGTTCCTCTGATAAGGACAGCGCGCGACAGTTAATATAAAGACATGTAACATTAAAGCTCCATTTGCGAACGGACTACATCCTGTGGAGCAAGTAATATTAGATAATTCGCTTGATTCAACTATGTTTCCCGCGGAGGGAAACCCGACAGTTTATCTAACTGCTTTTTTAAAAGTACGCATATTCAAGCAAAAACTAAAACGAACTGCTATTTCTGGTCAATTTGCGGCAAGTAGACCAAAAGTTGTGCCCCAGTGCGTTTCGGGAATATAAGCATCTTCTCCATAGGGCATGGCCATCGCAACTTCTATGCTAATCTGCTCTGCATCAGCCACAGCAAATACATTCTGTCCCCGATCGTTTTCGAGGAGTATGTTAAAATGGGTAACATATGGCGCACTCTCTCCTGTTACGGTCCCTCCTACAAGGCGCTGAACCTGCCAAAGCGGTACATCTGTACCATTGATTTCCATAAACACTTGCTGACCAGAAGTCGTTACCGGAATCACCTGATATTGCACAGTGGCGACGCCTGTTGTATCGCTCTGTTTGCGATCGAAGGTAAACTGTCTTGTCAAAGTTGGAATCGTATCATTCTGGGCAATACCTGATATACCATTTCCCGTTGTAACTCCCCAACCAACATTTACCATATCCTCTTCCACCCATTTGCCAAAATCCAGGATATTCTGGTTCGCAGCGTACATCATCACCTGTTCTGCTGATACACGCTGCACACGCTGTTGCATGATAACAAGCAGCAAAAGAACAGCTATACCTATCAGTGTGGCAGAAAGATTATCGAAAATAAGAAACATGTCATTTCCTCAGGAGCAGATTGCTACAAACAACCATCTGCTGGTTCGCAAACTACAAGACGCGTAATGCGAATGGGTTTTAGCATAATGCCTATTAAATCCTGTGCTTCTACAGCAATTAATTTGGAATAAGTCTCATATGTAACAGAGGAATCCGGATTGACAGTATCATCCACGTAGAACACCTCTGCTGATACTGCAAAGGCAAACGTATCATCCCGCCCAGAAAAAGACATGGTATCTACCGTCATACTATGGTAGTCGTCTACATCCAAACAATTCAGATCCAAACCCTGCAAAAGGCAGTCATTACCCTGTACAAATGGCAGATCTTGCAACTCAGAAGGATTAGAGACGGTTGCGGTACCAGAAACGGCATTATCAAATTCACGCTGACTGATGTATTCGATGGACCGCAGCGCAACAGCAGATGCCATGAATTCCATCTCATCATTCAACATCAACTCATAAGCCAACAACATCGACTGCTGCTGGTTTAAAGACAGCATGGTAACGATCATCATTGCCAGAAAGGCTAGAACGGTCTGCGGCATAGTAAATACCCAGTAATACAGGTACCTAGCCGGGGGTTCTAGGGCAATTTAAGAACTAAGAATGAGGGGGGATCAACCTTCAGCAGTCACAACGCGAATCATCTCGCGAACAGACGTTTCGCCCAACTTCACAATTTCACGTGCCGAGTCGCGCAACGTAAGCATGCCTTCTTTTACGGCTTGCTCTTTGATGGCGCCTTCGTCGATCATTTTGTCCGCCTCAACAATCATGTGCCGGATTTCGCGGGAGAAAAAGAGCGCTTCACAAATGGCGCGACGTCCTTTGTATCCAACCCCTTTACAGGTTGGACAACTGGAATCGTTGCCTGGCTCGTAAAACGTGAGGTTGGCTACTTCTTCTCTCGTAAACCCAAGCTTTTCAAGCATAATGCCATCTGGATCCAGGTCGGGCTGCTTACAGGTTGGGCAGAGCTTTCTGATCAGTCGCTGGGCAACAATCAGGTTGATCGCGTAAGCGATCAGGAAGGGTTCGATACCCATTTTGTAGAGTCGGCTGATCGCGCTCGGGGCATCGTTGGTATGGAGCGTGGAGAAGGTAAGGTGACCCGTATTGGCAAGCTTGATAGCAAGCTCAGCCGTTTTCTTGTCACGCATCTCACCCACCATAACAATGTCGGGGTCATGACGCAGGATAGCGCGCAGTGCGTTTTCGAGCTCCAGCTTGAAATTCAGCTTAATCTGCCTCACGCCTGGGATGATATACTCCACAGGATCCTCAACCGTGAGCACATTCACTTCACCATTGATTACGTGGTGCAGCGCAGCTACAAGCGAGGTACTTTTACCCGAACCGGTTGGACCTGTAAGAATGACCATACCATGCGGCTGCGAGATTGCAGACTCAAACGTCTCCATCGCGCTATCAAGCAAACCGAGTTTGCGCAAATCACGGATTACTTTACGGTCATCGAGTACACGAATTACAATACTTTCAGAGCGAATTTCCTGGCTGGCATTGGCAATCGGCAATACCGACACACGAAAACGGATGAGTACGTCATCAATCCAACGCTGGATGTAACCATCCTGTGCGGCATCCCGCTCGAAGCGGTCGACGTTCATTGCGTTGTCTTTGATAACGGCTAGCAATGCTTCCGGGTGCACTTTGTGCTCGGTATGCCAGAGCGAAAGCCGGCCGTCGATACGGAAGTGAATTTCTACACGCTTCTTGGCATTCGGATAAATATGAACGTCCGATGCGCCCTGACGCACAGATTCAACGAGCGTTGCCTCAAAGAGGTTAATGAGCGACGAGCGACTAATTTCAGCCTCAAGCGCATCTTCGTCGATGATCTCGGTGCCTTCTTCGTAGGTCATGCCAAGATCAAACGCCATGGGATCTTCCAGAACGCGCTCCATGAACTCGTTCTTACGCGGGAAGGCCTCAACAATCACAGCTTCCACTGCAGATTTCGGCGCATAATACAGGTCAAAGCGATCCAGCTTCAACTCTTTCATGACCTTACGAACTTCGGTGCGCATTGGGTCATGGGTAATGAAGACGAGCTTAACGGTACCCGACTGCTCTGTTTCGCATTCAAACGGTACCAGATGCAGGTTTAAGAGGCGATCTCGATTTTCCTCGGAAAGCGTCTCCATCACAGAACGCACAAACTTGGCATCCAGCTTATCTTTGGTATCTGCGATTGGGAATGCGTAGATACGCGCAGCTTCTTCAAAGACTGCATCGCTGTCAACAGACTCCATCGCAACGAGAATACGCCACAGCGTTTCTCTGGAGCTCTCACGCTCCTTAACCTTTTGCGCTTCGTAGACCTGCGTAGCTGTCACAATCTGCTTTTTGAGCAGAATGCCGACAACGCGGTCTTTTGTACGAAGGGCTTCAATATCAATTGATCGAGGCTGGGCTTCCAGTTCCTCCGTCTGACGCTTGGCTGGCAATTGCGAGCCGGGTGCTGGCGGCTGCGGAGGGATTGCCGCGGGGCCACCAAAATGTGGCGGCACTTGCTCGTCAGGCACAATTTGTTCAGGCTGCTGCGGGCCACGTGGCTCCTGGACAACTTCGTCAAAGAAAGCACTGGCAAGATCATCAATACCGCCGCCGTCTTGGGGGCTGGCATCCTGTACACCGATATTTCCAAAGCCGTCGCCCATAATGGCATCAGCATCAAGGGGAATACCAGCGTCAGGTTTCTGACCGGGACGCGGCACAAGTTCTATGTCTTCTGGGCCAAGTCCATTGCCGGCAGGCCCAGGCGTCTGATGTACATCAGCCCGATAATCATTTACTTCTTGAGAATGTGTATATCCTTTAGCACTTGCAGTGTCTTGAGGCGCGGGCTGGTCATCGTCAGAAATGAAATCTACCAACCAATCCAGCCGTGGACCGCGATCATCCTCATCATCAAACTCAAATCCATCAGCCATCTGGTCTTCCAGACGCTGCGCAGGAGAAGCAGGCGGCGGCGGTGTTGGCGGCGCAGCCTGGTTGCCTTTTGCTTTGCGCGCAGCAATGGCACGACGTACAGATTCTAGATCGTTGTCAGCACCACCAGCCGGCGCATTGTCTGCATCTTTACCAAAGAGTGCAGTAATTTCATCACGTGCGGCAACATCCCAGTCAATTGAAGACATTTTTTTGGATGCGCGGCGTTGTGCAACAGCACGGCGTGTACCTTCAAGGTCTTTGCCGTTCTGGTTATCCTTTTTAGACCGACTAAAAATTGAGGCCATCTCCTCTTTCGCCTTTGCATCCCATCCACCAGCAGGTTGCTTTGGTGCAGGTTGATTTGCGGCCGGCTTAGGGGGCACACCATTCCCATGACGCATCTCATCCTGGTGAGATCGCCTTGCTTGCTGATCCTTTTTCTTATTTCCGCCTTTCCGTTTAAACAACATGCTGATACTGCCTTTAGATCAGAGCGATTATCTAAGTAGCACCTAGCCGCCAATACCCATAATATCCTGGGTATTTGGCTGAATGAGCGCAATCTCAGAAGAGATTATTGTAAGGAAACAGATGGCTATTGTGATTAGTACGGCAACCATGGTTTGAATACCTTCCACAGCTGTTCTCAACTTGAGCGTAGTTTCTTTTTCGTAATAATCAGCCATTTGCTGCGAGCTTTTACGGACATTACCCGTCTCAGAGCCACTTCTAAATCGAGCAATAGCCATAGGCGTAAACACACCACTGGCCTCCATGGCTCTTACAAGCTCAGCACCCTGTGCCACCATCATAGGCACAGTTATGGTCTTTATACGATGTTCCAGATAAGCGTTCCCGCTTGCTTCAGCGGCAACCTTGATCACACTGATATTTTCACCGCTACCAGAGTACAAGATAGCAAATGTGCGACAAAAAATCTCAATGTTCAATTTGTGCAAAAGTGACCCAATTACGGGAATCTGGATCATGTATCTATGCAAAATGAACTTACCCTTCGTCGTTTTTGCAAAGACAAAAAAACCACCGACCAGTAAAAAGGTGAGGGTAAAGACCCAGCCGTAGTTGTGGTCAAACCAGTCAGCAAACTTGAGTGTTGCTGTGGTCATTGGGGGCAGTTCGATATTGTATGAAGAGAACAGGCCAGCGGTTGCAGGGAAAATGTACCATACATACCATACAAACGCGGCAATGAGCACAAGCACGGTAATCGCCGGCGTAATCATAGCGCTGCGAACGCTTTTATTGAACTCTTGCTGTCGTTCAAGAAATCGGGCTGTTGATTCGTAAATATCAGCCATGTTACCGCTTCGTGATGCAATGCCAAGCATATACGCGGTAAACTTGCCCAGCATGTGCTGGTGCTTCATAAACGCTTGCTGGGCTTCCATCCCGCCTTTAAGGTCGGCATTCAAGTCACGAATAACCTGCTTGAGGCTTTTGGACGAAACGTCCCCCACAAGCAGATTAAGAATTTCGTCAAACGGCAGATGTTCACGAAGGAGGTTGGCAGACAACCGCACAAACATAATAACATCCTGTCGTGGCGGCTTAATTTGGAAATCGAGTAATTTTTTCTCTACCCGAATAACCTCAAGGCCCATTTTGGTAAGCGCCTTGACAATTTCTTCCTGAGAAAAAGCTTTTTGCTCACCACTGGCAACTTCGCCATTCGGATGCCGAACTTTGTATAGAAAGGCTTGGCGTTTCTGGATACTCTGCGGGCGAAAATGATGCTTTTCAGAAAGGCTGGTTACTTTCTTTTCAGCTGCGCGCTTGGAGGGAGCAAAAATAGTCCCTTGCACTGGCTGCCCTGCTGCGCTGATTCCATTGAATTTAAATTCTTTGACAGCCATGAAAAATTTGATGCAGGTGGTTTACTGAAACAGTTCGGAGTTGCCGGAGAAATAGACAAAGGCACCCCTAAAGTACAAAATAAGAAATTATTTATATAGCAAAAACAGCGCCAGACCTAAACGAGAATGCCTGACCAGGCTTTAATCCAGGGTAATTCCCCCGTTGTAGTCAATATCTGTATCGACAATTTCTTCGCCGGCTACACTTACCCGCACGCCAACATCCGGAAAGCGTTTACTGACAGCAATGATGACGAGAGAATCAGAAGTGGCCGTAATAATTTTAAACTCTCCCCCTTCTGTCTGATCGCCTATAAAGAGGCGGTCAAACCCTCCTTCGGTCAATCCAGCGTAGCTGGCATTACCGCCTTCAAAAGGATCTGTTTTCGCTTTCCAGAATACGGCTTCTTGGGCAATGCTTAAACATCTGTTAATGAGGGCATCAGCATCATGCTGCTTAAAGCTAATCTCAGACGCCGCATATCCGGCAAGGATAGCTACGCCAACAATGACAATCCCCATTACAAGCAATAATAGCTGCTGCTGCCCCATGGTACCTTACAAATTCGCAACTTAGCAAACTAAGGTTGCCCTTGAGAGCAACCTTGCGAAGAAAACCCCTAAAGCCGGGGGGAATTATAAGGGGAAACACTAGCGCATATAGATGAGCATTGGTGTTGCTGAGAGAAGCCATGTTGTCTCACAACACCAATACTCATCATTATGCAATATGGAATGGCTTCAAAAAATCGAAGCCAAACGCTACTCCTTACGGAGTTGTACAGCCAGCAGGCGCCGTTGCCGGGTTGATGGCTGTAGTAATGTTTTCAACCAAGACGCCGGCAACCGTCACACAAATGAGGTTGTTGTCACCAGCACCACTCGTAGCAGCGCTACCAGCAGAAATAACAAGGTTGTTGCCATTTACTGAAATAGCATACTCACCGTTTACATCGGCATAGTTACCATCGCCGTTCAGCGGGTATCCCAATCCTTCAAGCGTAATCTCTGTAGAAAGACCGTTAAAGTTAGTCCGACGGTCACCATTCGTGTCTAGGCTTGCTCCACCAAACTGGACTGGTTTACGCAAAAATGCCTGCGCGTCTGACGCAATACGCATAGCTGTCATTACCATTGCGTCTGCATTTGCTTTTTTCTGGTTCTCACTAAACGCCTGAATACCAACGACAACCGCCAAACCGACGATTACGATACCCAGTACGAGAAGTAGGAGTTGTTGCTGACCCATAGCAGAATCTCCGTGTTTTGTTTAGGTTATTATATTGAAAGATGATGCGGCTTAATGTCCCAGGCACATGGGTCTATCCCATGGTGGGGTATCAACTTGTCTCCATAGCGTACGAGTTGTACAAGGTTTATCGACACAATAAATACATCTCTTAAGCCAACGAACTGCACCTACCTGATGTGAAAACGCTCATTAAACGCCCATACAGTATAAGACAGCGTAAGGGGGCAATTTTCAGTTATTTCGCTGATAGCACCTCCCTTTTAAACAAAGGGACTTGATCAGGAACAGTTAACATTTTTTCTCACAATGAATCTCATATAGATTCAAGGCTCGTCCTCCTATTCTTGTATTGATAAGGCACAAGTCCGTGTTCTTCAAGCAACCTGTTTAAAAAATGCATCAAATTCTGAAGCATTCGCTTACGGGTTCCAACACCGTGAGAACAACAAGTAACTTTGATACAGACACCAATTATGCCAAAAAATCAAGTTTGAGCAGGAATTTACGTAAAGAACAAAAAACGAACGTATTGATTTCTTTTTGAGTAGTTAATCCAAGTCCTTTTGAATTCACTCATCCTGATCGTTACACACATGTTACCATGCGAAAAAACAGGATTACAAATAGTAATCATTCACACCTACGCTAAAGCAGACAATCTAACCACACTGCCTCTATTTCGTTCAACGCAACAACATGTCGCGCATCGCGTAACTTTTTAAGACGCATTATTCGACATGCCGTCTTATTTTCTGACTTCTCCCAAACCTAACCCTGTGCTATGTCTGCTACCAACACATCCGAAAGTTCATTCGAACACATGAAAGTCAAAGGCAACCAACTCAAGGAAAAAATCAGGGAAATTATTGAAGAAGGCACTGCGCGGCGTGTCATCATACAAAAAGATGGACGAACCTTGCTTGAATTCCCGCTTGCCATCGGCCTCGGTGGCGCTGCAGCTGCTATTTTGCTCCATGCACCACTTACGGCAGTTGGTGCCATCGCAGCACTTGTTACTGATGTTCAGATCATCATCGAACGCGATACAGTTACGGCTGAATCTGCAGATGAAACAACTGAATCATCAGACAACGAAGAGGAAGACTAATACCAATATCTATCTTTCAGTCTTGTTAAGAACAAAGTCCAGCTCTTTTACCTACAACATATAAGCCATTGCAAGTACAAAAGAGCTACGGGCAATAAACATCAATAAACAGGGCCAGTTGTCACAAAGCTGTGTTGTTTCAGTTTATTACCTCGGTGTATTCTATACAAGAGTGTTGCATAAGTATTCATTCAACTTTCAGCCGGCGCACAGGCGTACTCCCCCCATCATCTCGGGTCCTCTCCTGCATAAAGTACACCGCCACGTTTTCTATTCCTTGCCGCCGGCCTTCCCTCTCATAGTATGCGAGCATATAGCTTCCATGTATCGCACCCTTGTTCATCACCCACTCCATATACTTGCGCCAGCGCTGGTTACCATAGGTGTTTGCGATATTCGCCGGCCGATCCCACTGCAAAGCCTCGTTTTTAGCGCGTAAATCAATACCCTCCCCTCCTGGCCTGTAGCCGGCAACCACAAACCAACCATCTCTACGCGGCGGCTCGGGTGAAAACATATCCCAACGCTGCCGCAAATTTATTGTATTCACAACCGGCTCCACATGCACATACAACCCGTCGTAATACGATTCATCCATCATACCAGCATACAGCATTGCACTCGAAACTACCCCAAACAGTGCTAACACCGCAATCAACGTCTCTGAGACGCCAGGTAACACATTTACAGTTTTTTCTTTTATGGAAACCCATGCTTCCCACCGCTTGCGTAGCTGCCCCCCCAACTGCCTCACCGTACCTATCTGTGTCACTTTATCCCAAAACCCAGCAGGCAACACAAGAATCCAGGCAGTAATACAGATATAAGGAAAAACCCCAAGCTCAAAAGAAATCGCCAATCCTACATGAAACAACATGAACGTAATAGCCAATACCGTGCGAACCGCTCCTGTAAAAAATGGGACCACGAGCAAGAGCGGCCCCCACTTTTCTAAATGCAACGTTGCAAGCGTCAACATGCGCAACACCTCATCTGGCAGTAACAGCAACTGCTGACCAAGGGGCGAGACTATTCGATCCAGACTTAGGGCGAACGCAATGGCCGTACCGTCGATCTGCCAAACAGGGCTAATTTTATGGTGACCAGCCAACACATAGAACAACCCTATCTGTAGTAGAATACCCAACGTTGCCAGCGAAACTACGCGAATTGGCAGTTGCTGACCAGCCGGCTTTTGCATACCATCCCATGCATAACGCGCACCTAATGGGAGGAAAATTCCCCAAAACAATAAATCTACAAGCAGCCAATCACCCAGGTTGTTTACAAACGGATTTCGGACATGCAGGGACAATAACAATAGCCAGCACACAAAACACGACACCCGGCTTCTATATCCGATCAACAATGCGACCGCAGCAACCCCAGTGGCTAAAAACAGAAGCACTTGCAGCAAAGCACCACCACTCAACATATGAAATGACATGAGCCACGGCTGCTCTGCGTGTGCAATAACCAATTCACGGGGTACAACACCGGCATCTGTGTAGTGTGCAACCAGATCAAATGAGCGATTGAGTAGGTCGACCAACACCATCCAGGCAATCATGATGCGAAACGCGCCGAGCGCACGCAAATCAATACCGAGCAATTCTTCGATCTTTAGATACAAACCAGACGTAGATGCTGTATTTTCCGCTTGCTCACTCATTTACACTAAAGTTTTAACGTATGCACCCGGCCTTCCACGCCAATCTTACTTCCGTCGTTTCGTTTGGTACCATACAAAGAGCAGCACAGGTGCTTCAAGGTGTGGCAAACCGCACGCCTGTCATGACTTCGCGCACTATAAACAAACGCACAAGAGCTTCTGTTTTCTTCAAATGCGAGAATTATCAACGCATCGGCGCATTCAAATTCCGAGGTGCATACTTTGCGCTTTCAGAGCTTGGTGCAAAAGAAAAAAACCAAGGTGTGATTACCTACTCGTCAGGCAATCACGCACAGGCTGTAGCCCTTTCAGGTAACTTGCTAGAGATACCTACCACGATTGTTATGCCTGAGGATGCGCCGGCTGTAAAAATTAGCGCAACAAGGGGCTATGGTGCCGAAGTTGTTTTGTACAATAAGGAAGAAATCACCAGAGAAAAACTGGCCAACGAAATTGCGGCGCAACGTGGTCTCACCATCATCCCGCCCTACGATCATCCCGATGTAATCGCCGGCCAAGGTACAACTGCCCTAGAGCTCTTTGATGAAACTGGCCCCCTCGACGCCCTCCTTGTATGCTGCGGCGGAGGCGGCCTCCTTTCTGGGTGCGCAATCACAACTAAAAATATTTTACCATGCTGCGAAGTAATTGGCGTAGAACCTGCTGCTGGAAACGACGCCAGGCGGACTTTTCTTTCGGGAGTATTACAGCAAGTACACAATCCGGATACCATCGCCGACGGTGCGCGTACGCCTTACCTCGGCAAATACACACACCCGATTATCTCTAATTATGTTGACGAGATATTGACCGCAAACGACCATGACATCCGAAAAACCATGTTTTTGCTTTGGGAACGTATGAAAATTGTAGTTGAGCCTACAGGTGTACTCGCAGCAACGGCGTTTCTGAATAATGCTGAACGATTTAGAGGGAAACGCGTTGGAGTCGTCCTCACAGGAGGCAATGTAGATTTGAAGAAATTGCACCTCTTTTTTAAATGATTGCCCATTTCCTTATATCAACTATATACAATTGTTACGCATTGCTATTTTCCTCAACGACAATAAACTAGGCAGGTTTGTAAAGATCCACATTATCCAGCCGGCACATTGTACTATCTTAGCCGGTTGAAATCAGGTATTGAATAGCAGTATTTTCCCCTCTATGTATAGAGCTCTATGAAAGTAGGAATTATTGGAGCAGGACCGGCAGGTATCACCGCAGCCTATCAACTTTCGAAAGCCGGCATAGACGTTGACCTGTACGAAGCCGGCCCTGCTGTAGGCGGATTGGCAAAAACCATCACCCTCTGGAATCAACAGGTTGACCTTGGCCCGCACCGCTTCTTCAGCACCGACCGACGCGTCAACGAGCTCTGGCTTGAAGTTGTTGGTCAGAACTATGCGATGGTTGACCGCCTTACTCGGATCTACTACAACAAAGATTTTTTCAATTACCCGCTCCGTGTTGGCAATGCCCTCAAAAACCTCGGACCATTTGAAGCGGCGCACTGCCTGCTTAGCTATTTCCAGCAAAAAGTTAACCCCATCGAGCAAGATGGGTCTTTTGAAGACTGGGTTGTCAACCAGTTTGGCCGACGCCTTTTCGACATCTTCTTCAAAACCTACAGCGAAAAGCTCTGGGGTATCACCTGCAAAGAACTCGATTCTGACTTTGCGTCGCAGCGAATCAAAAAGCTTTCACTCACTGAAGCTATCAAAAACGCTGTGGTTGGTGGCCGGGGTAACAAACACAAAACCCTCGTTGATCGCTTTGCCTATCCACACCTCGGCAGTGGCGTCGTATATGAGCGCATGGCAGAGAAAATAACTGCCCTGGGCAACGTAGTCCACCTAAACACGCCTGTTGAACGCGTCGTTCTTGAAGATGGACAAGCCCGCGCCCTGGCGCTTACAAGCGGGCAAACGGTTGCTTACGATCATATCATCTCTTCAATGCCGCTCACGTTGCTTGTACAGCGACTCGAGAACACCCCGCAGCAATTACTCGATCACATAAACGAGCTCAAATTTAGAAACACAACGCTCGTTTATCTCAATGTTGACCATAGCGACCTGTTTCCCGACAACTGGATTTACGTACACGACCCGTCACTACAATTTGGGCGCATCACCAATTTCAGGAACTGGACACCGCAAATCAACAACAACGAGACGACAACCATTTTAGCGCTTGAGTACTGGAGCTACGACGAAGATCCTATGTGGAAAGCAGACGATGAAACCCTCATCGCGCTTGGCAAAAAAGAAATCAGGCAAACTGGCCTCATCGGAAGTGCTGATATCCTAGATGGAAAAGCAATCAAAATCCGCCGTTGCTACCCTGTCTATAATAAAGACTACAAGGTACATCTCAAGCCTGTAGAAGCTTATCTCTCCTCGATAGAGGGGCTGTCAGTAATTGGTCGGTATGGTGCCTTCAAGTACAACAACCAGGACCACAGCATTCTGATGGGTATTCTTGCCGCAGAGAAATTAACTCAAAATGCCGACCACAGCCTGTGGGATATCAATACCAATTACGACACCTATCAGGAAACTGCATTGATTACTGAGACGGGACTAACCAAGGCATGAGCACCTCGCCCAACATCCCGCAGCCAAAGCCGGCCGTCGGATTTAAAGCACCCATTATTATCTTCTTCCTCTTCCTATGCTCTGTTCTCCTGCGTACACACGCATTTGAAGAGTCTATCAGGGGCGGGCACGTTTGGCTCACCGCGCACACCGTCATGACCATGCAGATCTGGTTTGAAGACGGACTCCAGGCACACCACTACAGCCCAGTCTACACCTACAACAACGACGCAGATCGAAATATCAGGAGCTTGACCAGCGGCATTCCGGACGAAAACGGCAACTACTACTACGTTTCATACGGTCCAGTCAGTTTTCTTTTAGCCTACCTGGTCTTGAAAACTACCGGGATGGAGCCTTCGCTTTTCGCCCTCCAATTCCTGAACTTGATCATTCATTTCCTCACCTCGCTGCTCATCTACATCATTCTGTGCAGGTTTTACCGCAAACGGGTCCGCGATGCCGTTTGGGTGCCGGCGCTGGTTGGAAGCATCATTTACCTCTTTTCGATGCATCCGCTGTGGTGCCACACGTACGTATATTTTGCAGATACCTTGATCCAACTCCTTTGGGCCAGCGGCATTTACATGGTGATTCAACTTTTCCTCTATAACAAAATTCAGAATTGGCGCTACGTATTGGGTTTTGGAGTACTGGTATTTGTGTCCATTCAAACGGAATGGATCGGGTTGCTCTTTGCTGCCATCGTATTCTGTTTTGCAACCCTGTACGCCTTTAAAGACAAACATTTCTTTGGCCTCATGGGAGCGATTGCGCTGGCTACTTGCCTTGCCCTGGGCTTGTTCGTGTATCAGTATGCGTCAATCAATGGACTCGATGAGTTCCTGGAAGCTTCGTTTCAAAAGTATTTCCAGCGTAGCGGCTATGACAAAGAAAGCTGGTACTTTACCCAGATCGAGCTTATGCATGTGCTCAAACATTACCGCCGGCTCTACTACCCTATTGCCGGCATGATTCTGTTTCTTCTTCTTGCCTCTTTTACCATCAAAAGAACCCGCATGGAGAAAACGAGGAAGCAAGAATTCACCCTGTTTTTGAGTATTCTGATTGTCCCAATCTTGCTCCACCACAGCCTTTTTCTTGGCTTCACAAAAATCCACGACTTTGCGCTACTCAAGTCTTCCTTGCTCGCAGCCTTTGTGATTGGTATGCTGTATAACCGGTGCACCTTCCATGCTGAACCAGATCAGAAGAAATTCTACCATATCGTTTCATCCGCTATCATCAGCTTGATGCTGATGCTGAGCTTGCTTTCTTTTTATGATTTTGACCGGTTTGAATACAAATACATCTATGAACGGGTGGCCAGCATGGTGAAAGCAACTGCAGCCGACGATGAGGCGCTATTCATTATAAGCGAACGCGACCGCGAAAATGGCATTATGGTGTATATCGATGAACACCGCTCCATCAGTCCACAGGTTCAGATGATCGCCAGGCGGAATTTACTTGGTATCGCTCATAAATCAGATGCTTTTGCGCATCTGCAACGATACAACCTGCAAAAAGGGCGCATATACACGATCAGCACGGAAGGGCATATTATTACCATAGAGCCCATAACTATAGACGAGGCAAAACGCCCCCAACATTGAAGCCATGCGTCTGTCTACGTTGTCTTTTGCCTGCCTCCTAGGCCTTTTTGCACTATCGATTGCGGTTCGCAGCCCACACATCAATAGGCCTTTGTCTACCAATTACGAATGGGTTACTGCCCATACGTTGGTAACCTTACAAATCTGGCAAGAAGAAGGTATGTTTGCGCACGGCATGCGCCCTATCTACACCTTTTCGAATCCGAATGATCACTATATAAAGTGTCCGATCAGCGGTATTTCAGACGATACAGGTAACTACTATTATGTATCATACCCGCCCTTTGCCTTCATCTTTCCACACGTGATCTTCAATACCCTCGGAATAGATCCAGATGTCCTTTCGCTGGAATCACTCAATCTGCTGTTGCACTTTCTGTGTGCGGTGATGCTTTATTTGCTGATTGGCAACCTGCTGCCGGCAGACAGTAACCGGCGGGCAATCTCGATACCTGCGCTCATCGCTGCGGCCATCTACATATTTTCGCCCCTGCCCCTATGGCACCACGCAAATGTGTACTTCGCCGACATTCTTGTCCAATTGTTTTTCATCATTGGACTCTATCTAAGTCACCGTCTCCTCTTTGCCCCCGGCAACCAATCGGACCGCCGGCTCTCAGCATTGCTATTTCTCACTCTTTTTCTGATGGCTTACACAGAATGGATTGGCTTTCTATTTGGCATCTGTCTGGCTGCGCTGGCACTTCTTTTCAGAAAACACGTCCGGCATGGTGTACGCGTGATATGGATTTCTTTCTTTGCGTTGCTCTTCAGTGGTCTGCTTACATTTTTTCAGTATAGCACAATTAGTGGGATTACAGATTTTATTGATATTGTACTCAATCGCTACACTGAGCGCAGTGGCCATCTCGGCAAAAATGAGTTTTATCAGCTCAACGCCCATTTGTATCTGAGCAAAGTATACCTCCGCAACTACTTCCCTCAGTTTGTGATTATTGGCTTCCTGGGGTTGATGATGTGGATCGTCAAACCGCTAAAAGTCCGGCTTTCAACTGAGGAGAAGGTGTTTTTATTGCTCGCCTTACTGCCGGCATTACTACACCATGTAGTACTTTTTGAGTTTACCCTCGTTCATGACATGGCCCTGGTAAAAACCTGCGTCTTTATCAGCTTGCTATCCGGCATACTGCTTTACCGGGTACAATCTGCAAAAATAAGCCAGGAAGGCATTGCGTTTAAAATTGTCCCTCACTTTGTGATTGTATCGATGCTTGCCTTTTCAGCATTTCTCTATCACGCGCACGTGATTGAACCAGACGGATTTTCCTTCAAAGCCCTTGGAGAAGAAATCAGGGCAAACGCCGGCCCTGACGATACTGTCTTCTTCAAAACGACCCGTACCCTCGGCGATTTTCTAATACAGGCACCGGAAAACTTTGTTATCGCACCCCAAATACAATATTATTCGGGAAGATGCATTCAGGTTGTGCCAGACGCAGCTTCAGCCAGAGTGCATTTACAAAAATACAACAAGCCCCAAGGTGTGATATTTACGATTGAAAACAATCGGTATCAGATCGAACAGATGGAGCGAATTGCTATTGATTCGCCGTAAGAGCAAACCGCTACATGGATCACAATACAGCGCGCAAAGCCTACCTGGATGGACTCGTAACCAAATACGAAACGCAGGCATTCATCCAACTTGATCCTATATCTGTGCCACATGGCTTTGACGATCCAGCTGATCAAGAAATCATTGGCCTTTTTGCCGCGCTGCTCGCCTGGGGACAACGAAAAACGGTACTTAGCAAACTTGCCGATTTGTGCGAGCGCATGGACTTCAAACCCCATGCTTTTGTATACAACTTCAACGCAATCCAACACGAATCAGTACTTGCAGGCTTCAAGCACCGCACTTTTCAACCATCAGACGCTGTCTGGCTGATTCAAAACCTGTCTTCGATACTTAAGCGCTACCAGACCATTGAGCGGGCTTTTGCCGCTTTCGACGATTCATCGGAACCACATGTTGGGCCGGCCATACAGGGATTTAGTGACTTGCTATTCTCCATACACCCGGAAACACCCCGCCGGCTAAGAAAACACCTTGCGCGTCCATCCACAGGTAGCGCGTGCAAACGCTTGTGCATGTATCTCCGCTGGATGGTACGCCCCGGGCCTGTTGACCTTGGCATCTGGACGCAGATTGCTCAGCACAAACTTGTACTCCCTCTCGATGTACACTCCGGCCGGCAAGCCCGTGCGCTCGGATTTCTTACGAGGAAACAAGACGACTGGCGCGCTGCACTGGAATTAACGGAAGCTTGCAAATTACTCTGCGCCCAAGACCCTGCAAAATACGATTATGCGTTCTTTGGCGTTGGCGCCTACAAAGAACCGCTCGACGCCCGGTTTATCGTCAATCCCACGCCAGCTAAATGACCTTTCGGTTGCGCATCACAAAAGAGATTGACTCTTTGAATGAGCGCATTGCCACTTTAAAAAGTTTGAAATGTTTGATTGAGACAGTGCCCGTCTGCCGAAACTGATTCTTTATGGGCATCTCTTTACAGCGAAGTTTTTTTGCGCCAGCTGCCATCCCGGTAATCAGAACATTAGGCGCAAACGTATCAACAGGAATACGCTGAATAAGCGGACTCAAAGCTGCGCTTCTGAACAAGCGAAAGGGAGAATTAACATCAACCAACCTACTCCCAAACCCTAAACGGACAACCAGCCAGGCGATGTATGAAATAAACTGTCGGGAAATCGGGAAGTCTTTATGCGAGCGCTGCCCGAGTAAAAAGTCATAAGAATCGCGAAGCTCCCAGAAAGCCTCAAACTGGTCTGCCCGTATTTCATTGTCTGAGTCGATCTGAAAAATCCAATCTGCATGCCGCGACTCAGCATATCCCCGCAAGATCGTCGGGCCGTGTCCCGTATTCGGCTTGTTGACTACAACGAGATGGGGGTAGGTAGCATCTAGCTGTGACAGGATATCAAGCGTATTGTCTTTAGAGCCGTCATTATAACACCTGATTTCGAAATCCACACCCATCCCGGAGAGCGTATCATGCCAGTCCTGCACCACAGTTTCAATGATTTCTTCCTCATTGTAAACGGGCATTACTATCGATAATCGGTCTTTTGTTTTATTCATCTTCGCAATTGACCCTGAACGTCAGGCTTAAGGGGATGTACGCCGGGAGACTAGCTGACGGGTAGAAAAGACCTTGCAGTATGCATTTTGGAATATTGGCTCGGACTGCCAAACCCAAGATGCACTATTTCCCCAAACGGGATCGGCTTTTTTAACTACAAGCAAATCGATGTTATATAAATTGGTCATCGCCTGAACTTCCGCAGGCGTATTCTGATCCTCAAAAATGCGCGCTATCGCATCATAATGGGTATAAAACGTGTCACGGTTCACGCCATACAGTTGCCCCAATGTCGTATCGGCTATCGCAACCTGTCGGTTACCGTATAACGCATGGAAATATTCAATCTCAATTTTCGGGTTATGCTGCAGCACAGCTTCTTGTGGTGCAGTTTGATCAATCCACTCGTAGGTCTCCCTGATTGCATAGCCATAGGCGCCCTGCTCCGCGTAGGAAAACTGCCGGATAACAAATGCTTCATAGACATTGGACCCTATACCAAGCGCCAGCATGCCAATGAGCACATACCGCATCGCCGGCTCAAGCTTAAGCGTTGGGTACGCTTTACTCCCAAAACACGCTGCGCAAACAGGAATCCCATATACAAGCATGGCAAACTGGGCAAACATAAAGCCCCGCCAACCCAGATCGTTATTTTTAATATTGGACTTGACAAAGGTGCATAATAGCAACGATACCAAAAACATCACCAGCATGAACTGCTCTTCCCGCTCCAGGGGCCGGGCCTCCTTTTTCCTAAAATCCCAAAACAGCCAGGTTGCCATCAGGAAAAAACCCAATTCAAGTATATAATTGATCGGCAATGCCAGCAGGCGCAATAGCAACATCCCCACACCAGAAACCCCCAAACGCATCTGCTCCAGAATGGGAAACGGGCGCACAGTGAATGCAAGTGGCGACCGGCTAAGGCTTTGCGATCCGTACAAATCGAGAATGTATGGCACAAGAAGCAAGGCCGTTGTCAAACCAACCAATAACAAGGGAAAGAGCTCATTCTTTCTGTCAATGGTCAATACAACGATCATCCAGACCATTAAAATCACAGCCGCTGCAAACGCGATCCAAATGGACATCCCCACCGCAGATGCCAGAGCCAGTACAGCGAAAAGAAGCAATAGATTGCTGCCGGCTCCTGTCTCTTCGTTAAACCGTTCATTAATCAGTAAAAAAGCAAACAAACAGCAAACAAAAGCGCCAACGTAATGTGGCACCCAAAGTATTGCGCTAATCCAGGCGCTGACCTGCTCATTCCACCACTCAATCGAAGGAATTAACAGACCATCAGCTCCCTGTGTTGAATGCGTGAGATAACCACTGTATGCCGGTATAAAATCCAGGCCTGTTACAAGTAACAACAGCAGGCCCCGGACGATATGCCGTGGTGAAAGGCCCAGCTTGATGCGTTGCCGCTTCATCCAAAACAGCATCACAACAACCAGCGATATCCCGCCCCACATAATACTACCCATGACGGCATGGCGGGCTGTTACAATGCTTCCCCCCACAATATCTACAATGCTGCAGAGCTGAAACCAGAAGTAATAATAAAACAGCTCTACCGGTGCTGTCGGGTAAAAGCTGGGATTGACGGGCGGAATGCCGGTCATAGAAATGGCATTGGTTACTGCAGTGTGTTTCGTATAGTCGTAAGATACAAGCGGCCGCACCAGTTCCCCATCAAGAACCAGATCGACCATATAACCCATGGCAACAAGCAGCGCAATACCCAGACCCAACAAGAGGCGAAGGTGTTGCTTTACCATGGCACGCAAGCGGTCCATTGCAAACGATCGCCCGACAAATGAGGTAGTGAAGAAACCCATCCAGCTTACCGCCAAGAGCGTCCATACAGCCGCTATACCGCTGGTTTTGCCTATGAGGTAAATAGCAATGGGGCAACAGGCAAGCGACAACAACAACGCGACGCTGAGTTGATAGCCTAAACCGCGAGATCTGAATTGCAGAATATCTGAGAAGTAGCCAAGAGCAAATCCTGGCAGGATGATCACCAGAGGAAAGAGCGCAAATGCGCTTGATGCCCCCAGTAAATCAGAAACAGTAAAATGCACTAAACAATGGATTAGAAGTCAGCTAGGCAGTACCGCCTACTTTTCGATAGGACTGCTGATAATAGAGCAGCGGCTTGCCCAGAGAAACAGCATTGGCTTCCAGTACTTCGCCAATTATGAGAGAATGATCGCCGGCTGGCACAACATTAAATGGCCGGCAAAACAAGATGGCCAATACATCATCCAACAAGGGCAAGTCATCCCCATCAAGATGGTGCAACACACCCTCAAACTGCTGTTTGCTGGATTGATGAGGAATAGAGAAACGCTCACTTAATGCAGCCTGGTGTTCAGACAAGATCTGTACAGCAAATCGGTCTGACGCCATCAACACATCATGCATTGATGACTCATGCATTACATTAAATGAAATGAGCGGCGGATCCAGTGACACGCTGGTAAACGAACCAATGGTTATACCCTTGGCGCCTTCTGGCGTATCAACCGTAACAATCGTTACAGGGGAAGCAACATGCCGCATAACAGCACGCAAATCTTCACCAGTAAGTAGTGCAGACATTGAATTAAGGTTTAAAAAACCTGGTAGGAATAATTAAAGCTGCTGCCGGCCAGTAGATCAGGTAAAGACGTCTTTAACCTTGCTAAAAAACGATTTTTTATCATCATCTTTCTCTGGCTGCGGGATAAAGGAAGGAGATTCTCTGTACTTTTCAAAGAAGTCCCGCTCTTCATCGGTCAGGGTCTTTGGTGTCCATACATTGATACGGACCATCTGATCTCCCCGCCGATTGCCATTTAACTCAGGCAATCCGCGACTGCGCATACGCAGTATTTTGCCAGATTGCATCCCAGGATCGATATCCAACCGGGCGCGTCCTTTCAATGTAGGCACTTCAACTTCAGTACCCAAAGCCGCCTCTGGGAAAGAAATGTGCAAATCATAATAGATGTCTAATCCCTCGCGGGTGAAATCTTTGTTTGCAACTTCTTCAATTTCAACGCGAAGGTCTCCGGTTGTACCGCCTCGGATACCGGCATTACCTGCCCCACGTAACGTCAGGTAATTGCCTTCCAATACACCTGGAGGCACCGTAATTGTAATGGTCTCCTCCCCTTTCTTCCGCCCATCACCATTACAGCTTTTGCACCGATCGTTGATGATTCGTCCTTCTCCCTGGCAAGTTGGGCAGGTTTGCACGTTCACAAACTGTCCGAACACCGAACGTGTGACCTGGCGCACCTCTCCACTTCCCTGACAGGTCGGGCAAGGTGAATAACCTTCTTTTCCTGCTTCTGCACCTGACCCAGAACAAGGCTCACACTTCACAAACTTGCGCACCTTGATTTTTTTCTCGGTGCCCTCGCTTATTTCAGCCAGTGTGAGGGGTAACTTGATGCGCAGGTCTCCACCGGGGCGGCCGCTCCGTCGTCGGCCACGCGGCCGGCCACCAGCTGCGCCACCAAACACCTCATCGAAGATGCTCCCGCTGTTACCAAAAATATCGCTAAACGCGCTGAAGATATCATTGATGTCCTGAAAGCCCGCTGCGCCGGCACCATTGCCACGAACGCCAGAATGCCCAAAGCGGTCGTATCGCTGACGCTTGTCAGCATTCGACAGGACTTCGTAGGCCTCCGCAGCTTCTTTGAACTTAGTTTCAGCTTCTTTATCGTCCGGGTTACGATCAGGATGATATTTCAGGGCAAGCTTGCGGTATGCTCGCTTGATATCGGCATCTGAAGCGTTACGTTGGACACCTAGTATTTCGTAATAATCGCGCATGTACGTTCAGGTCAGTACTGGTCACATCAGGCTGCTACAACAACCCGGGTGTGACGCAGTACACGATCCCCCATCCGATATCCTTTCTGGATCTCTTCGAGCACAGTGCCCGGTTCAGTATCTTCAGGGGCGGGTTGCTGCATTAATGCTTCGTGTTCTTGTTCGTTGAAGGGCTGACCTTTGGCTTCAATGGGCTCAACACCCAGCCGGGCCAACTCATTCTGGAATTTGTCAAATACCAACTCTACCCCCTGCTTCAACTGCTCGTATCCTTCCTGGAGTTGGTCTTCTTTTTCCTCAAGTTGCTTCACGGCATCAACCGAACGCGTAAAGTCGTCGAGGATTTCCAGCATTTGCTGGACAACTTTTGCTTTGCCGGCTTCAAAGAGCATGGTTTTCTCCTGCTCAGTTCGCCGCTTGTAATTCTGAAACTCTGCAACCTGCCGCAACAGCCGGTCTTTCGTTTCTTTAAGTTCTGTTTTTAAGTCGGTTACTTCTGAGACTGACTCAGGTACTTCTTCAGTGCTCTCCTCCTCCTCTTTTACTGCTTCCTTTTCATCAGCCTGCGACTCAGCAGCTTTTGCTGCACCTTCTCCAGAAATCTCTACTGTATCTTCCATATCATTCATAATTCCAAAATGCGCAACCGGTTAACTGGGTACTGTTCAGAGGGCTTCCAGGGAAAATGGTTAAATCTAAATCAATTGCGTTCGCCTTCTTGTTTGCTGAGGATTACAGAAACCCCTTCAACAAGGGAAAAGACATGCGAATAGTGCATTCTTTTGGGGCCAATGACACCAAGTGTACCTTCTGTATTCCCAAAGCGATAGCGCGCTGTTACAATAGAATATTGGTTTACTGTCCCATCATTGATTTCACTGCCTATCCGGATATTAACCTGGCCAGGCTTCACAATGGGTTCGTTTTCGAGTAATTCTACAATGAAATTTTCATTCTCGAGCAGTTGCACGAGGTCTTTGAGGTCTTCTGGTTGCTCCAAAAACTCAGGTTGGGCAACAATGTTTTGTGCGCCGGCATAACTAACGCGTCCGTCTTCCTGTTCGCTGAAGATATTATCAGAAGATTGCAATACGAGCTTCACAAGCCCGGTCGGCTCGTTCTGAACATCCCGCATGCGATCCGCATACGTTTTGCGAATTTCGTCGATGGATAACCCAGCGAGCCTGCTGTTGAGCAATGCCACCACATCATCCAATTCCCGCCGACCCAGCGTAGTATGCAATTCGAGTACAACAGTTTTCACCAACCCGCCTTCCAGGCTGATGACGAACATAATCCGGGATGACGAAAGCGGCACAACTTCCAGCCTTTCAAGAATCCCGCTGCTCAACTTTGGACTGAGCACAACGCCAAGCAAGTTTGAAAGCCGGCCCAGGATTCGAGAGCATTCGCGTAACAACACATCAGGTTGATCTTCCAATCCACCCAGCTTGGCCTGAAGGTATGCCTGGTCATTCATAGACATGCCCTGCGGCTGCATCAATTGGTTGACAAAGGTACGATACCCTAATTCCGTAGGAATCCGACCAGCTGATGTGTAGGGATGATCAAGCAAGCCACGATCTTCCAAATCACTCATCGTGTTCCGTATTGACGCGGCACTAAGCCCGCCAGGAAAACGCTTTGACAAAAAGCGTGAACCAACCGGGCCGGCAGTATCAACAAAGCTCCGTACAACCAGACGTAAAATTTCGCCTTCCCGTACGGACAGTTTTTCGTTGAATGATGGGCTATATGTCTGTTGCTGATCACTCATGTTAGATACCTAAATCGAGCAAAAGCCTTGCCGATCAGTTCAAGGCAGAGCAATATAGGTCGAATCGGCAGATACTTATACTTACCAGCACCATTTTGGTTGATCCAACGCGCAGGATAACTGCCAATATTACCTATCACGTTCAGGGGCCTGCCACGCTGACACACACATTACTGCGTATTTCCTATAAATCCCACACCTTCTCGCCTGTTTTTTGTGTCTTTTCTGCCCCAATATTGATAGCGTATACTGATATATTCGTTGCTTTCTATGGGGTTCTCGAACACTTTTGGCAATGGTATGGCTAGCGGGTTGCGCAATTTATGATAAAGGTACGCAATCTCATCATTTCGAATCAGGTAATACGCGCATGCCCCGCTCGTACAGCCAGGCAATAACCAGCTCAATATGCTAAGGCTCAAACCACGTAGAGACGTCTTTTAAATCTTTGCGACCGATGTCAGGTACCGTGGCATCACTCGCGGGGTAACCTATAGGAAAGAGGATAAAAGGCTTTTCATTCTTGGGCCGGCCCAGAATTTCGTTCAGAAACTTCATCGGGCTGGGTGTGTGCGTGAGCGTAGCAAGGCCCATGTTGTGGACTGCAGAAATGAACATGCCACACGCGATACCACAGCTTTCCTGAACGTAGTAATGCTTCCGCCGGCTTTCGTCTTCGTTGAACCCGTAACTCTGCGCAAAACACACAACGATCCAGGGCACCGTTTCGAGGAAAGGTTTTTCCCAATTTGTACCAAACGGAGCCAGAGCCTCAAGCCATTCATCAGACATGCGGCCGCCATAACTCTCTTTCTCTTCCTTCTCAGCCGCAATCCGTATTTCGCGCTTAACTGCGGGATCACTGATTGCTACGAACGTCCAGGGCTGCATATGGGCGCCACTTGGAGCCGTACTTGCGGTCTGGATGGCACGCTCGATCAAGTGCTTCGGAACGGGTTCATCACTAAAAAAGCGAATAGACCGGCGCATGTCCATCATTTCGTAAAAGGTGTCAGCGCGGTCGACCATCGTGTCTTCTGGATATCGATGGTGTTTAAACGGAATATGGAGGGAGTCCTGCATAATGTCGGTTGGCTATGCGATCGCCAATTAATACTGGGCAAACTGGGCCCACCTGTAGAAATTGAACGCAAAAAAACAGGGGATTGTGAATGCAACAGGTTCTTTACATTCACAATCCCCCGAAGAGATTCAACAGGAGCCGGGAAGTCCCAAATTATTTCACGGTAATCGTGCTACTTGATCAAAAAAGTAACTTGTACAACAGCACGTACTTCCATTTCGCCGGCAGCATAAGCCTCTGGCTCAGGCGCAGCTTCTGCTTTGGCAAGCCGCACATTGTGGTCGGCCATATGCACTACAGGCCTTGGCATCGAGAAGCTCTGCTCCGTTATTTTCCAGACACCACCCAGTTCTGCATCCAGGCTTGCAGCCATCAGCGTGGCTTTCGACTTCGCGCGCGTCATTGCCATCACAAGCGCCTTATCCCGTACATTTTCGCGATCTTGCAAACCATATGAAATCCCATTGAGACGGTTGGCGCCTTCCTGCACAATACCTGCGATGAGCGCCGGCAACATTTCAAGATCCTCTATTTCAACCACCAGTTCCCGCGTAGCTTCAAACCCTTTATCTTCCGGCTTCCTTGTTTGTGGATTGTATTCGCGAATGGGCTGCAATCGAAGGGTCGCCAGTCGAATTTTCCGTTCCTCGATGCCCAAATCACGCACAACATTCAACGCATTTTTTGATACTTCAGCGTTTTTTGCACGCGCTTTCTCGGGGTTCCAATTTTTGGTAGAAATGCCAAAGCGCACAGTTGCCATGTCCGGAATGGCATCTACAATGCCCTCACCAGAAACCGTTATCGATCTGTATTCTTCAAAAGCCTGCGCAGTAACGGTACCAGAAGGCACAACTGCGCTAATAAGCAAAAGGGTCGTTAGAAAAAGATTAATGTATTTCATACCTGTACAATAAGATTAGATGGCGAAGCACCAGTAGGTGCAAAAGCCGCGCCCTTGCTCTATTAACGCACTACAGTGCTGATTATTACCCACTATGGGTGTAGCCGACCCAAAAGGCGTGGGAATGGAATGGTTTCCCGTACGTGCTGGATGCCGCAAATCCAGGTTACTGCGCGCTCCAACCCGAGGCCAAATCCACTGTGCGGCACCGAACCAAAGCGGCGTAGGTCAAAATACCACTCGAACACTTCGGCCGGCAAGTTATGTGCTGCAACTTGCTCTTCCAGGAAGGCAAGGTCTGTTGCCCGCTCACCACCACCAATAATTTCGCCGTACCCTTCTGGTGCCAGCACGTCCATGCCAAGTGCAAGCCTGTCATCTTCAGGATCGCGTTTCATGTAGAATGCCTTGATCACGGCAGGAAAACGGTGTACGATGATCGGCTGGTCGTAATGCCGCGTAATCAAGGTTTCATCGCTACCTCCAAAATCGTTGCCCCACTCGAAGTTACGGGCAGACTCACGCCATTGCGGCAAATTACGCAGCTGCTCTTCAATTTCTTCGAGTCGCTGGTTTATTTCAATCGCCCGCGCATCGATACGCCGCTTCTCCCCTTTCTTCACCTGTCCGTAACGCTTCTGGTTGTCAGCAAGCTCCTGCTTCAACCGCGGCCCTTCTTCTTCGAGCGCTGCGATCTCCTCGGTCACCATGTTGTACGTTTTATCGCTACGCAGCAGGTCTACCGCATCTGAATAATGCAGGCGAGGGAAAGGCGTCTTTATTTTTTCGAGCTTGGCAACGTCGCGTCCGACAATTTCCAATTCAGGCCGGCAATTGGCAAGAACGGCCTCCACAATGGCTGCCAGAAAATCTTCTGCCAACGCCATGTTCATCTCTAAATCGTAAAACGCCATCTCCGGCTCGATCATCCAAAACTCAGTAAGGTGCCGGCGGGTTTTTGACTTCTCTGCCCGAAATGTAGGGCCAAACGTATAAATCTTCCCCATCGCCATGGCCATTGCTTCCCCATACAACTGGCCACTTTGGGTCAGGTATGCGGGCTCGCCAAAGTAGTCGATTTCAAAGAGGGTTGATGTGCCCTCTACTGCATTGCCCGTCAAAATCGGTGCATCCGCCTGGATAAATCCACGGCCCTGGAAAAAGTTATGGATGGCCATCGTAATCTGGTTACGGATGCGCATGATGGCCCACTGCCGCCGGCTACGCAACCACAAATGGCGCTTGTTCATCAGGAAATCGATGCCATGCGACTTCGGCGTAATCGGGTAATCTTCAGAAGCGCCAATCAGCACAACTTTCTGGGCCTGCACTTCTACCCCACCAATTTGCCGCTCATCAAGGGAGACGGTGCCATGAATTTCCACAGCACTCTCCTGGGTAAGTCCGTCAGCTGCTTCCCAACTGGCGGCATCCACTTCTTCCTGATTCACAACACATTGCACCATCCCGCTTCCGTCGCGCAACACCAAAAACTGCAGGCTCTTCGACCCACGTTTATTGTACAGCCACCCTTTTAATTGAACCGTCTTACCTTCAAGAGATGCCAGTTTATCTATCGTTGTATAGTCCATCTACGCCGTTCAGATTTGAAATTATTCCTGATAAAAACGCTTTTGCCGGCAGTATACGCACGAAAACCCAGAAATGATCGGTCTTCATAACATCTTGCGTTTCGCTGTTGTTAAACAGCAGATATAGTACACGCAATCGCTTACCAATTGTATACCAAGAGTGTTGTAATCAAGGGCCATGCAACCAGCAAATCAAGCAGCAATCCATACACCAAATACGATGCATGCAGTGGCCGCAAGCACAATAATAGCATGAGCAGCGGTCCCGCAAGATCTATAAAAAAGAGCGCCGACCACCCCAGCAAAACACCACACCATCCCCCCAGCATAATCGCTACCAGCGCGCTACCTGCAGCCATGAGGCGCAACATCCGTTCATCAACAAGCATCGCCAGAGAATGCAAACCGGCTTGTTCATCGCCAAGCCTGTCTTGCCAGTCAGCCAGCAAGACATTGGGCAGAATAAAAAAGAACCGATACCCCAGAAAAATCAGCACAACTGGCGCCATCGCAAAGTTCATCTCGACAAGCGGTAGTGCTACCCCGCCAAGTGCCCAGGCACCTGCAATGGCTACAGGTTTGACGTACCAGATACGCTTAAGCCGTTTTCTCAGCGGCAATACATACGCAAAGCCACAGCCAGCCAATAATGCTCCTGCAAGCAGCGCTGCACCCGAGAGAAAAGCCGTTCCAATCAATCCTGCAAGCAGCGCAAATGCGCACGACGACCAGACATACATGTGATGTCGTGCAATCCACGCAACCCGTTCTGGCTGATTGGCGCCGTCTTCTTTGCCCGGCAACCAGCCCCGATCGAGTTGATAGAGTAGAAAAGCCCCGCAGCAGCCGGCCAACACGACCGGCACACTGAAACCTGTGCCAAAGAGCGTAGATGTGCCAGACAATAAACCAAGCGCAACAACAACAATATGCAAATTGCTGTACTGCAGGAAAGCCAATAGCCGGCGTGCTTGGTCAGCAACCGGCCTGGCGTGTTCTACTGAAGAAGGGATTGGCATGTAATACGAGCGGCATGATACCGAAAGAACAGGCTGTTCAAGTCTCGTATGTATGAAGGGATCCTATGCCGTCAAAAATTTGATCAGACGGCTCCGGCGCTGCCTATTTCAACAACGTCATGGTTTTGCTTTGTGTGTACGAACGCTGATGCCCACGGGCAATCACACGGTACACGTAAGTGCCTGACGAAAGGGATGAGGCATCGATCTGGATCGCGTGGTCCGAACCCGCCTGAAACGTCGTAACCGGTGTCTGCATAACGGCGCGGCCGAGCATATCAAATATTTCAATGCTCACGTCAGCTGTTTCCGGCAAGCTAAACTCAACAGATGTTGTTGGATTAAATGGATTCGGATAGTTGCCGGCTAGGTCAAATGCACCCGGCAACGCGTCTTCTCCCTCATTGTTTGTAGCAAGCGGCAAAAATATCGCCTGACCATCTGGCGCGTAGGCGGTTATCGATAGATCGGGTTGCCCAATAACAGGGTTTACAAATCCCTGCAGAATGAAGAGCAAAGCCGCACCGCCTGTCCGGCTCAGGTCCGCACGGTAAATACCAATGCGTTCACCGCTGTTCTCGGTAATCTCGATATTGTACAAACCGGGCTCAAACTCGCGGGTTAGAAAAGATTCCCCAAAAGAAAGTCCCTTCGCCAAGGTCATGATTCGGTTGTACGATTCGCTATCGTCTACAATGTAGGCGTTCACAGGCGGCGCATCTGGTGAGCCCTGAAACACATTCAAGCCCACCGTATTTTCGTCTGTCGATTCCTGCTGAGAATCTTGCACAACCAGGCCAATTGCCTGCTTACCAGATCCGGTGTAGAGTCCGTTGATAACGGCTACATAGTCTTTATCGCTTTCCAACGACACGTTTGTCGTCGTGATCGGGCTTGCATTACTCGTAGCATCACCGCGTACCACATCCAGTTTCACAATGGGTGAAGTAAGCTCAAGAAATGCCGTAGCGCTGCCGTAAGACAACCCATCAATCTGCAATATATCATTCAGATAGATATCAACTACGGGCGCATCAGACGAGTTGTGCACAATCTGCAAGTAGGTTGCAAAACCCTGTACGGTGACGCTGCCATCGATTGTAGTTACAGATGGACTGCCGTTGTTGTACTGGAAAGAGGAAAAGGTCACGTCGCTTGTACCCGGTCCCACGAGAGTGCCACTAAGGTTTACAAGCGTGCCGGCACCCGACAAGGGCGTGCCTGTACTCATGCTAACAACAGCTTGTCCGGGTACAGAGGTGTCAACCGTCACACTGTTGCCGGCAGAAAGGGTACCGTTTACCGTCGCACCCGTGATGGTAAAGTCCTGCGCATCGTAGGCGATCGAGAACACATAAGACAGTACATTCTCTCCTGTTAAATCCCCAGTATTAATAGGCACAGTTACCTGCTGACCAATTTCGCCAACAATGCCAGTTGGGATGGAAACGGTGATTTCCCCTGAGGCCTGAATGGTGATGCTCCCATTGGTCGTATTGGCTGGTACGGCGCCACCGTTAAACAAAAAAGAGTCAAACCCGAGTACGCTTGTTCCGCCGGCAATCAGGTTGAAATTAAGATTAAACAGGGTACCTGTTCCTGACAAAGCCCCTCCGTTCCAGGTCACGCCAACTTTCCCAGGCGTACTGAGATCCAGTGTTGCGGCATTGCCGGCTGAGAGGGTACCCGACTGCCCGATACTCGCTACCTGCAACAGGCTGGCATCATAATCAATGACCGTACTAAACGATGTGATACCGCTGCCTGTAAGGTCGCCTACGGTCACAGGTACCGTGAGCGTTTCGCCCGAATTTCCACTCGCTGCCGGCAGAGTAACCGGAATCGGGTCATTTGCACCGTTAATGGTCACGCTACCATTGGTCACATTGGCTATCGGATCGCCACTGTTAAACTGGAAAGCAGAAAAATTGAGGGCTGAAATGCCACTCGCAACCGGGTTTACTAACAAATTGCCCAAAACGCCGGCGCCTGAAATTGGCGTGCCGTTCGACCAGGTTACTGTTACCTGGCCGGGCGTACCCGTATTTACGATAGGTGCAGCTGCACCTGAGAGCGTACCAGCAGTGGCGTAACTTGCGACGTTTACCGTGGCCGCATCGTACGTCAGCGTAAACGAATAGCTTGTGGCATTCTTACCCGTCATATCGCTGACGGAAATGGGAATACTGAGCTGGCTTCCGCCGACTGTACCGGTAGAAGAAGCCGGCAGGTTAACATCTACAGATCCCGTAGATCCGCCGCTCACATTTACGCTGCCATTGGTTGTAGAAGCTGCAGGTGCACCTTCGTTAAAACGAAAAGAATCAAAGGCCAGACTGCTGGTCCCTTCTTGCAGGAAACTGGCCTGCAGATTGACCAACACGCCGCCCCCTTCCAGGGCAAAAGCATCCGCCCAGGCAATTGAGACTTTGCCAGAAGTTGTTGTATTCACAATCGGCGATACAGACTCGGTAAGCGTACCGGTACTGCTCACACCTGTGATTTCGACGATCGTCGGGTCATATGAAATGGCAAACTCAAATGACTTGACCTCAGACCCAGTGAGATCTCCGACGGTAATTGGGATGAGGGATGAAGCACCTGATGCAACCTCCAGGGTTGGCAGGGTGACGGTTACCTGTGCGGTAGCCGTACGTTGTGTGCTGATGAGCATCAGCAAAAAAACTGGAAAAACCCGTAGTAATAGTCTCCACATAGCTTTACGGAAAGAAAACAATTCCTTGGTTCGTCTTTGCTGAAGTAATCCTTCAGTCAAATAAGAACAGAGTTATTAGTGCGATTGCGCTTCCTACAGGTCCGTTTACATGGTATGCAAGCGAGATCTTGGGGGACGTTTACCTGGTGCAATAATACCATGCAAAACGGGAGCCAAAATGCATTCACAAACACGATTGAGGACTTCGCAGAAGCAAGAACGAGAGAATAGACAGGCGATAGAAGAGAGCCAGTAGAGCATCGGCAGAGCCGGCTGACAATCTTTCATTTCGAAAGGCAAGCCTACTATTTGATGAGCGTCATGGTAGCAGATTTGACGTAGGTACTGGAGGCACCCCTGGCGCGAACCTGGTAGACATAAACGCCTGAAGCGAGTGAGGAGGCGTCTAGTTCAACCCGCTGCTTGGCGCCGGCCTGATATACTTGAGATGGAATCGTCAACGCCTCACGCCCCAACACATCTACAAGTGTAATCGTTACCTCAGCTGACTCCGGCAGATCAAATTGGATGGTTGTTGTTGGATTAAAGGGATTTGGATAATTCCCGAGCAACTCGAAGTCTTGCGGCAAGCCGGCTTCATCTTCATTGCTTACCTGAACAGTATTGGAAATTTCGCCATTTTGTGTTGCAACAACCGGGCTTCCTTCATTAAAGGAAAAGGTATCAATGGCAAGGCTCGTTGTCCCTTTTTTGACAAACTTACCGACGATGCGCAGGAGCACACCATCACCCTGAAGTGGTTCAAAATGTGCGCCGCCGACGGTAACCTCGCCTGGCACATCAGTATTTAGGATAAGGGAGAAATTCTCCGCCAGATCACCCTGCGCCTCAACGCCGGTGATTTCGATAACTGAAGCATCATACTTCATCGTAAGCAAAAAGGCCTTTACATCCTGGCCAGAAACATCTCCGACTGTTAGCGGCAGCGAAATATCGCGTGCGTTGTAATATTCAGTTGGAAGGGCAACCGGGATTTGGGCATACACAGAATTGCTTACGAAAAGTACTACCCCCAAGGCCATAAGAAAAACCTTTGGCAATAATTTGGACATTTTCTCTATTCTGTGGTTTGTTGCAGAAATGTGTCTTTCGAAACAGAATCTTCATGACATCATCCGGGGGGCGAAAGATAATTCTTTCAGATTCTGTTGTGATATTATGCTGACAATTTTGCTCGAGAAGGGGATCAAGGCCGTTTTGCCAACATGACTGACGCCAAAACAAAACCCATGCCAACAGGAAGATATCACGGGAAAGGATTGCTCCTTCTGGCAATGGAAATCATGACATTTCTGCGACAATACCAAACGACCGCATAGAGATGAAAGCACAAAAAATGACTTATCGCCTAACAAGAAAACCCCTTTTCCGGGGCAGCAGCGCAGATCAGCGGTTAAAATGGAAAGTGCGTGATTGGGCAAAACATTGATCATCCGGCTTGTATGTGCGCTCGTGAATTGAGTAGGCACCGGGCAGGATTTCGATCAGATTATAAAAATTGCGGTGCCGGTTTGAGCGCCGGCCGCGGCTACTTGTGGCCGTCCCGGCACTTGCAACCACAGGTCCTTTCTCATTGTCGATCTCAAGAGACTCAACATGGGATACATGCGCATGGCCGCACAAGATCAGATCAACCTGGCTAGCCTGAGCCGCTGCGAGAGCTTCCGTACCGTTTATCGAAATATCGTGAGGAATAAGTCCTTCGAGGGTGGTGAGGTGGTGGTGCAGCATCAAGACCTTAAAGGCACCCGCCGGCTGCCGATCGAAGAAGTCCGAAATACCCCGGACAATCGCACTTGTCACTTTGCCCCCTTTTATGGTTAGGCCGTGGGCTGAATTGAAGCCCATAACTGCAAGACCCTCTTGTTCGTGTGTCCGAACCAGATCAGCACCAAAATAGGTCTGAAACCGAGCCACGGGTTTTACCAGCCGCATCCAGGGGCTCCACCACGGATATACGTCGTGGTTTCCGGGGACCACCATGTAGGGTGCGGTAAAACGATTCAGGAAGGCCAAGGCCTCCCTGAATTGTTTATGCAAAGCTCTTTGTGTAAGGTCACCACTGACCGCAACCATATCCACATTCGCCTGGGCTACATCTTCGATTAATGCATCGAGAATGTGCGGAAACGCTATACGGCCAAAGTGGATATCCGAGACATGCGCTATTTTCAACGCTAACGTACCGGGAAAGTGATTACAATCATCCCCTAAAGCATCATGTTCATCGGCTGCTCGAGGTATTGCTTGACGGTATTCAGGAATTGGGCTCCTGTAGCACCATCAACAACACGATGATCGCATGAGAGGCTTAGCTTCATCCGTTTACCCGGTACAATGGCACCGTCTTTTACAACGGGCACGTCGCGAATACCTCCAATTGCCAGGATACAGGCATTGGGTGGATTGATGATCGCTGTAAAGTTCTCGATGCCAAACATACCGAGGTTGCTGGTTGAAAACGTAGAGCCTTCAAATTCGTGCGGCTGCAATTTGCGATCACGCGCCTTGCCGGCCAGTTCACGCGTTTCAGCAGCTATCTGAGAAAGCCCTTTGTTGTCAGCATTGCGAACAACTGGCGTAATCAAGCCCTCGTCAATTGCTACGGCAATCGCAACATGCACCTCATTGTGGAGCCGGATTTCTCCTTCGTTCTCCATGTAGGAAGCATTCACGTAAGGATGCTCACGCAGCGCGAGCGCACAAGCTTTCGTGATCAAGTCGTTATACGAGACCTTTTGCTTGTCCTGAGACAACGCAAGCTCGTTCAGCTGCTGGCGGAACGCCACAGCGCCGTCCATATCCACATCGATCTGCAGATAGAAATGGGGGGACGTGAATTTGCTTTCCGAGAGCCTGCGCGAAATTGCTTTTCTCATCTGAGAAAGCGGGATAGCATCATATGCTGCGCCAGCCACAGGTGCAGGCTGCTGCGCAACGGCCTGCTGTACAGGTTCTTGAACAGGTGCTGCAGGATGGCTCGTTCCGATAAGGCTTTCGATATCCCGACGTACGATACGGCCATCAGGACCAGAACCGCTTACCGAAGCAAGGTTAACCCCATGCTCCTGGGCCATACGGCGTGCTAGCGGCGACGCCTTTGTGCGCCCGTTAGGCGCACTTCCAACGGGGGCAGCAACAGGAGCGGCAGCACCATCACCAGAAGCTGCCGGAACAGCTGCAGGTTCTGCAGCAGGCTCAACTGCCGGCTTAGCTGCTGCAGGAGCCCCACTTCCATAGCGGGCGAGCACACTTGAAACGTCTTCACCAGCTTTACCAAGGACGGCAATCAGGCCGCCGATAGGAATCGAATCCCCTTCACCTGCAACACGCTTGAGCAACACCCCATCATCATACACTTCAAGATCCATGGTTGCTTTATCCGTCTCAACCTGCGCAATAACATCGCCGGCAGCGACAGGCGCACCTTCATCAGCCAACCACGCTACAAGGACCCCCTCCTCCATCGTGTCGCTCATCTTCGGCATTTCTACTGGAATAGCCATTCTCTCTTTCTTTTCAATTTTCAGGGTTCAGATGCCGTGCCGGCTGCAAAACGCGTTATTTATTTCTCCTTGCGATACAGCCCGGGGTGCGGCAAACAATCAGTTAGCGTACATTACCTGGCGGCATGCTTTATACGTATCTTCAGCGCTAGGCATGTAGTATTCAATCAGATTCTTCGCGTAAGGCGCCGGCACATCTTTGGCGTTTACACGGAGCACGGGAGCATCGAGGTAATCAAATGCTTCACGTTGAATCTGGAAGCCAATTTCTGAAGCAATACTTGCAAACGGGTTGCTTTCATCGACAATCACACACCGGTTGGTTTTCTTGACAGAAGCCAAAATGGTTTCCATGTCAAGTGGCCGGATTGTGCGCGGATCGATCACTTCAGGATCAAACCCTTCCTGCACCAGCATTTCTGCGGCCTTCATGGCAACCCAGTAGCTTTTGTTATGGGCGATGATGGTTACGTCTTTGCCTTCGCGTGCAATGCGTGCCTTGCCAATCGGGATGAGGTAGTCTTTTGCATCAGACACTTCTCCTTTCATGCCGTACATCACTTCGCTTTCCATGAACAACACTGGGTCGTCATCGCGAATAGCAGACTTCAAGAGGCCTTTGGCATCGTCCGGGTTTGAAATCGAAATAACTTTCAAACCAGGGATGGTTGAGAAAATAGACTCAAAGGAGGTGTTGTGCGTAGCAGCAAGCTGCCCGGCAGCACCGTTAGGACCGCGAAATACGATCGGGAATTTGAACTGCCCACCCGACATGTAGCGTACTTTGGCTGCATTGTTGATCAGTTGGTCCATTGCTACCATCGAGAAATTCCAGGTCATGAACTCGATGATTGGGCGGAGGCCATTCATTGCAGCGCCAATGCCGAGGCCGGCAAATCCGTTTTCTGCAATCGGGGTGTCGATGACGCGTTTCGCGCCAAACTGCTTCAACATCCCCTCACTTACCTTGTATGCGCCATTATACTCGGACACTTCCTCACCCATGAGGAAAATTGACTCGTCGCGCTCCATCTCTTCGACCATCGCCGCGCGAATTGCTTCTCTTAATTGTAATTCTGCCATTTTAAAAACTTGGTTCTTTATACACGTCGCCGGGACGCGTGATAACGGGTTGCAAGAAACTCAGAAGGATGCGCGACTACGTGGTAAACGGGTAATCCTTATCAGAGTAAATGTCTTCGTAGATCGTTTCCAGGCCAGGTGCTGGACTGTTTTCAGCAAACTCTACTGACTCCATCACTTCTTGCTTAACTTCATCGTCAACTTTGTCGAGCTGCGCGTTTGTTGCCATTTTGTGCTCAAGCAAGTAGGCTTTCAAGCGCAGAATCGGATCTTCATCCTTTTTGGCATCCAGTTCTTCTTTCGTCCGGTATTTCTGTGGGTCACTCATGGAGTGGCCGCGGTAGCGATACGTCCGGATTTCAATCAGGGATGGTTTACCTTCACGCGCCATGGCAACGTGGTGCTGCATGGCTTCGTAGACACTAAACACATCCATGCCGCTGACAAGCGAGCTTGGCATGTCGTAGCTGAGCGCCTGTTTGTACAGATCGGGCTCAGCAGCAGCGCGGTCAACAGCGGTGCCCATTGCGTACTGGTTGTTTTCCACAACAAATATTACGGGCAGATCGTAGAGGCCGGCGAGATTAGCGGCTTCGTGGAACGCACCCTGGTGGATAGCCCCATCACCAAAAAAGGCGAGACAAACCGTGTCTTCACCTTTATACTTATTTGCAAATGCGATGCCTGTACCTACTGGAATATGGGCGCCCACGATACCGTGTCCCCCCATCATTTTCAATTCCTTGCTAAAATAGTGCATCGAACCGCCTTTACCGCGCGAGCAGCCGTCAATTTTACCAAACAGCTCAGCCATGCACTCGTTCGACGTCATCCCCATGGCAAGCGCGTGACCGTGATCCCGGTATGCAGTGATCACTGAGTCTTCTCCAATCCGAATGGCCTGGGCTGTTCCTGTCGAAATGGCTTCCTGTCCAATATAGAGATGAAGGAAACCGCCAATCTTCTGCTTCCCGTACATCTGAGCAGCCCGCTCTTCAAAACGACGCTGAAGTAACATGCTACGGTACATGTCCAATACATCAGCCTTGGTAAGGCCCAGTTGCCGGTGTGTTTTGTTGCTCGGCGGATAAGTATTGAATGTAACTGAAAGCGGTTCAGCTTTAAGTCCATCAAGCGCATGACCGTTAACACTAGATGTCGCCGCGCTTTTCCGCGGTGACTTTTTCTTTACTGTCTTTTTTCCTGTTTCGCTTGCCATTAGAATAAGTATGTGAATTTGAAATTCTATCTCGTCTTCACGCCGAAGAATTTATATACATTGAAAGCAGTTATTGACCCCTGATAAGACGCCAGTCACCTTTCATTCGCATCACCGCAAATTGCATGCGAAAGATGCATCAATTCTGTGCGATTGTTTCAGCACGAACACCAAGCCTCATTTCGGCATACAGCCAGGCTTGTAAATTTAAGCGCATCGCATTTTTAACCAGCGGGGTAACCGGGCCCTTCTTCACTTCAGCGACACGATTCGAGGGCGCTGCATGCACACGTTATCCGGGGCCACACGGCCGGGCCAAAATTTCATTCAGCATATTAATTTATGAAATCTGCCTTTTAAAATTTGGCTCTTATGTAAGAACTTCTTGAGTAACTTGTGAAGTTATTGCCGGTTGAAATCGCTTTTTTCATTATTTTAACAAAAAGCACAGATTGAAGAGGTCTAGCCCAGATTAGATCCCTCCCCTTCCGGGCTCTCACAAAATTTTGACAATCTGGCAGGCTACAAAACAGCCCAATCGAAACAGGATCGCCCGTGAAAGGTTTTGTATTTTCTTTGGATAGACAAAGGCTGTAACACTCTTGGTAAGGCACGCACTAAATCCCTAAAGCATGCAAGTCCAACCTAAAGATACTTCAGGTGACATAGATCTGGATGCCCTTTTAAAAGGAGATGCCGTTGCATTTGAGCGGCTTGTCCAAAAAGAAAGTCCCAGGCTCTTTCGTATGATCATGCGCATAGTGCAGGATGAAGACGAAGCACGGAGTGTCATGCAGGAAACGTACCTCCAGGCCTATAAAAGGTTGGATACGTTCCGGCGTGAATCCAAGTTTTCTACCTGGTTATATGCCATTGGCCTCAATTTAGCGCGCGCTTCATTGCGTAAAATGAAGCGTTTTGACGCATTAGAAGAGGACAAGATGGATCGATTGCAACCCAGTTTTACGGGAGGCATGTTTTCGGAAAGCCCTGAGGTATGGAATCCTCAAAAAATGGCTGAGCGCGCAGAACGTAAACAGCTCGTTCACGATGCCATTAAAGAACTACCGGTAGACTACCGCACCGTTCTGACCCTGAGAGACATTGAAGAGCTATCGACTACTGAAGTAGCACAAACGCTTGACATAAGTGAGGGCGCTGTGCGTGTGCGGCTCCATCGGGCCCGACAGGCATTACGCGGGATACTTGACCGGTATTTCCGTTAATCGATGACTGGATATTCAAACGTGTAACTACATGAAATTGCTCCACAAAATAATGCACCTGTTCCGGCCCATGATGTCGTGCGAAGAGGTCAATGATTTTATTCTTGATTACCTCGAAGGCCGACTCCCACGGGAGACAAAACTAAAGTTTGAAAAGCACCTGGAAATGTGCCCGTGCTGTGTACCGTTCCTCGACCAGTACAAACAGACGGTAGAAATGGTAGCAACGGAAGGCCAAATCGAAGTGCCTGCCGACCTTGCTGAACATACCCTGTCCTTTCTGCGCGAACAACTGCCCAGCCTGCAAAAATAATTCTGACAGCTATTCGATAAGAGCGTTACCACACCAAGCCACCAGCGTTTCTTTCTTCCCGCCTATCTTTTGCAGTTTATGCTGCATCAAGCGTATCTTTCTCCCGCTTGCCGCAACCAACTTGCGTGAGCGCGAGGCACGCCACCTCCTCCAAAGCCGCCTGCTCCAGGCACTTAATTCAATGGGCGCTGTAGTATATACCACCACCGTACTGCACCGTGTGAACGACACCGTACGCGTATAACCGCATTGCTTTCTGTCGACAAGCGGTTTATAGCAAAGGAAAATATTGAGGTTGAGGGCATGACAGGACGTTCCCTGGTACTGATTCCCACCTATAACGAAGCTGCCAACATATTGCTTGTCATCCAGGCTGTATTGGGACTGGATGAAGACATTGCTATGCTTGTTATTGACGATGGCTCTTCGGACGGCACAGCAGAGCTCGTCCATGACATGCGCAGCAAGTATCCAGACAAAATCGACATCCTTGAACGCGAAAGTAAACTAGGCCTGGGCACGGCCTACCTCGCCGGCTTCCGCTATGCACTGGAAAACAACTTCGATTTTGTGTGCGAGATGGATGCAGACTTCTCCCACAATCCAACTGATTTGCCCCAGTTGATTGCCCCTGTTAAAAACGATACAGCCGACCTTGCCGTAGGCTCACGGTATATCAATGGTGTTCGAGTAATGAACTGGCCACTTAGCCGGCTTATTCTTTCTTATGGCGCCGGCATCTACACACGTGCCATCACTCGCCTTCCGGTTCACGACGTGACAGCCGGCTTCAAATGTTATCACCGACGTGTACTCGAAGCTATTGATTTGCACCGTGTCAAATCAAATGGCTACTCGTTTCAAATAGAAATGAAGTACCGTGCCTGGCGAAAAGGCTACCGGCTGACAGAAGTCCCGATTGTCTTTACCGAACGTACCGAAGGACAATCCAAGATGAGCAAGAAAATTGTGTGGGAAGCCATGCATAAAGTCTGGGAGCTGCGGTTTAGAGACCTGATCAAAAAACTTTAGCAGCCGTCACAATCACCAATCACCATCACACAGGTGCCATCGGAGGCACCAAAAGGTGTGCGCTTTGGGCCTTTTTCGCAAATTTAGCGCAAAAAACGTTTCTCAATGGAACGTTTTTGCTTTTTCTAAACTATCTGTTGGCCCAACAGCACTACGATTTTTAAATACCCATTACCCTAAAGCTAGCTTTTGCAATGCCTGAATACACAAAATTAGTTACGCCGACCGACGGAGCGCGCATCACACTTGAAGATGGCAACCTGGTTGTCCCAAACAACCCGATTGTACCTTTCATCGAAGGAGACGGCATTGGGCCTGACATCTGGCGTGCTGCTCAGCATGTTTTTGATTCTGCAGTTGCAAAAGCCTACGGTGGCAATCGCAAAATCTCGTGGTTTGAAGTATATGCCGGCGAAAAAGCCTTTGCCAAATACGATGAGTGGCTGCCGAACGATACGCTGGAAGCCATCCGGCACCACCTCGTGTCCATCAAAGGCCCGCTAACAACCCCGGTTGGCGGCGGTATCCGCTCGCTGAACGTGGCCCTGCGGCAGAAGCTTGATCTTTTCGCTTGCGTCCGCCCTATCCAGTACTTCACCGGCGTACCATCACCCGTTCGCGCGCCAGAGAAGGTCAACATGGTCATCTTCCGCGAAAACTCGGAAGACATTTATGCCGGCATCGAGTACGAACATGGCTCTGATGACAACGCCAAGCTGATCAAATTCCTCCAGGAAGAAATGGGCGTAACGTCTATTCGCTTCCCGGAAACGAGTGGTATTGGTATCAAGCCTATTTCAAAAGAAGGCACGTACCGCCTCGTTCGGTCTGCCATCAAATACGCTATTGCTGAAGGACTGCCAAGTGTTACCCTCGTCCACAAAGGCAACATCATGAAGTTCACCGAAGGTGGCTTCCGCGACTGGGGATATCAGATTGCCAAAGAAGAGTTTGGCGCTGAAGTAATTGGTGAAGGCCCGTGGTGTAAACTGCCAAATGGTATTATCATCAAGGATGTAATTGCAGATGCGTTCTTGCAGCAGATTCTCACGCGTCCTGCTGAGTACAGTGTGATTGCAACCATGAACCTGAATGGCGACTACATCTCTGACGCCCTCGCGGCACAGGTAGGCGGCATCGGTATTGCACCGGGCGCAAACATCAACTACGATACAGGACTGGCCATTTTTGAGGCCACGCACGGCACAGCACCAAAATACACCGGGCAGGACAAGGTTAATCCTGGATCCGTTATTCTATCTGGTGAAATGATGCTTCGCTACATGGGTTGGAAAGAAGCAGCAGACCTGATCATTTCGTCCCTTGAAAAGACCATCAGTCAGAAGCGTGTCACGTACGACTTCGAACGACTGATGGAAGGCGCCACGCTGCTCAAGTGTAGCGAGTTTGGCAATGCCATGGTCGAAAACATGTAGTTGATCCGACAAAAAGTAGAAAAGGGAGTGCTGAGGTTCAGCACTCCCTTTTTAATTTGTCTATGTTTTTTAACGCCTCAATGCTTGCTAGACATTTGAGTCACTCACTAACTGGGGCTTGATTGCCTCGGGCATTCTTGCGGTCTTGAACCCCAACACGTTGATGTACGCATCAACCAGCTTGGGCACGGAATATTCCCACGCAATCGACTGCTCAACGCGCTGCCGGCCAATTAAACCCATTTCATTTCGGCGCGCCTCATCGTCCATCAATTGGGCAAGGGCCTCGCCAAATTTTTCTGTATTGTTGTCCGGCACATACATGGCTGCATCTTTCGACGTAAACCGGTGCTCAGGCAGATCAAACGCAATGATCGGCTTGGAAAAAGCCATGTACTCTGTCATTTTGATCATCGTGCACTTGTCATTGAAGTCGTTTGACGGATCCGGATCCACTCCGATATCAATCGAAGTCAGGTACCGCATCAGCTTTTCTTTTTTGAGCCAGCCGGTAAACTGAACGTGGTCTTCAAGTCCATACTCACGCGTCATTGCCTTGATGCGCGGTACATCGTCGCCATCTCCCATGATAATGGCAAGAAAGTCGTCCCGATTAAGGCTGGTCTTGAGATGATGGAGTGCTTTGATAAAGTAATCGAGCCCATCCTGGATGCCAATAGAGCCGGCATAGCCAAAAATGGACTTCGGCATGTTGACCAGTTCAGGGTAAGGCTGCACGTAATCCATGAAACTCAGCGGCGGCCCGTTACGGACAATTTTAACTTTCGACTCAGCAACTCCACCACGTGTTAGTGCTATTTTTTTATACGACTCATTGGTTGCTATAACGAGATCGGCCGTACGAAATGACCACCGCTCCAGCAGCCTGAGTACGTTGTAAACCAGTTTATTGCCCTTCCCACCGGTTCTTGCCATGTACAATTCAGGAGCAAGATCGTGGTGATCAAAGACAAATTTCTTCCCGAACAGCTTGTAAAAAAGCCCAATTGCAAAGAGGGTATCAGGTGGATTGTGGGCATGGATTACGTCAAACCCTTCTTTCCTCCAAACCGAAAACGACACAATGAATGCGACAATGGTAGAATACAGAAACTCCCATACGAACCCCCAAAACGAATCGCGTTCCGTGGGTTCGGGATACCTGTATACATGGACATCATCCACTACATCCCGTTTAGGCTGCCCCAAAGCGCGTGGCGCAATAACTGTTACGTGGAAACCCGCGTCTACAAGCGCCAATGCTTCTCTCCGGACCCGGGTATCACCAGGATAGGAATTGTTTTCCACCAGCATTAGAATGCTGTTTTTTAACGCTGCCATCAATAATCTGCAGTTCTTTTAATGACTCGGGTGGTATCATCAGGACACCACACTGATATAGAGAAATGAGCCACTCACCTGGGGTAAGACAATAAAATCCACTTTCCTCAGTGCATATACACTGATTTGCAGCACTGCGGCCCTGGCTTATTCAGCCAAGATCGAATTATCTTCAGTAAGGGCTGTGGATCTTAGTCTCTCCACTCATTCATCACGGTGCGACGTGTCTACGGGTAAAAAAACATCTTTGCTATTTCTTTACCGAAGGGTATCAAATGACGTGCCTGTATGCCGAATAGTCTTAAGAAGGGGCTAAATTACTGCTTTTTTGTGGCTACCGACTCAAAAAGCGCATCGTAATGCTTTACGTGCCGGCGCCAGTCCAGGTGTTTCCCAACCTCCCGAAGCGATTCAACGGGCAGCGGTTTTTCTTCGCGCTTCAGAATCTTAAACATCGTCTTGAACAACGCCTCCTCATCCTCATAGAGTGTAGGCGAGTGCAGCAAGGGGCGATGTAACGAATCAGGAATCAATTCCGGGTAACTCAACCGGTTAGGCAGCAAGGGATGGCAGCCACAATAAATGGCCTCCATCACAGCGATCCCGAAAAACTCGTGGATGGCAGTGGATACAATGATGTCAGCCCGGTGAAGCAGCGATGAGTACTCTTCAAAGTCTTCTGCGTACCCGTAATGCAGAATACGCTCCGCATAGCGTTCAAACGCGCGCTCAAACTCGTAAGGCTGTTCTTCAAAGTGTTCGCCGGCAAGAATGAGCCGGAAAGCACATCCTGCGTCATCGAGCCGGTTCATCAGCCGAAAAAAGGCCTCAGGATTCTTATCGTATTCCCAACGCTGATTCCATAGCACCACGGGCATATCCATGAGCTGACCACGGGTACGGGGCGTGGCACTCTGCGCATGCTGATCGTGCGCATTGAGATCCATGCCAAGGTGTAGTACAGAACTGCGCTCTCTGATTTTCTGGACGCTATGCAGGTGGTTATAATCTGGAAACGCCCGCAACATCACAGGGAGCGCAGTTCTGTACTACACCTTGGCATGGATCTCAATGCGCACGATCAGCATGCGCAGAGTGCCACGCCCCGTACCCGTGGTCAGCTC
>JBCCIM010000026.1 GCA_039111535.1 Bacteroidota bacterium
AACGCTTTTAGTTGATGGGCACCCTTGGAGGCTTTTTGACCGTGCTAAAGGTTATACGCAATAGTGGATTGCAAGCTACTGCCCTGCATTAAAGACCGCGTACGATCATTTCTTTTACCCAAAACAAAACAGGGCCCCAAAAGAAACGAACCAAAGAAAAGGGCACCACCAAATAAAGGCACGCTTTTATCCCCTCACGCACAGGCCCTCCTGAATTGTATTCAGGAAAACGCTTCGATAAAAGCCCCCATCGCACATCACCACGCATTTGGTGGACATCCACGCACTAAATTGCTAAAAACGTACTGATCTCTGCCAGCTACTTTTTTTCTGAACACCCCTGACACCGAACAAGGAATGTTGGATGTCGAAGTACAACAAAGAATCTTCACCTTTAAACATAAAACCTTCAACCAATCTACAGGACAAGATCCAGCACTTTGCTGAGTTTATCTGCCCCCGTGACCTCCAGTCCTTTTGGTATCGTCGTCCCTTTGATATTGTTTGCCGGGATAATGGCGCGTTCGAAGCCAAGCTTTGCGGCTTCGTTCAGGCGCGGTTCGATCTGGCTTACAGTTCGGATTTCACCCCCCAGGCCAACTTCGCCAATCAAGACAGTGCCGGTGTCTGTCGGGATATCGCGAAAAGATGACGCAATGGCCATGATGACGCCGAGGTCAACAGCCGGCTCGTCGAGCCGCACGCCGCCGGCTACGTTGACAAACACATCTTGTCCGGATAAGCGTAGCCCTTCCCGCTTTTCCAGCACAGCAAGGAGCATCTGAATGCGGCGTGCATCCAATCCGGTTGCGTTGCGCTGCGGCGTGCTGTAAGACGTTGAGGTGACCAGCGCTTGAATTTCTACAAGAATAGGGCGGGTGCCTTCAAGAGAGCATACCACGGTAGAGCCGCTTGCGCCGTAGCTGCGCTCAGAAAGAAAAATCTCACTCGGGTTGGTCACTTCAAGCAGGCCGTTTGCCCGCATTTCAAAGACACCAATCTCATTGGTTGATCCAAACCTGTTTTTAACAGCGCGCAGGATGCGAAAGGCGTGGTGGCGGTCGCCCTCAAAATAGAGCACCGTGTCAACCATGTGCTCAAGGATACGCGGGCCGGCAATTGCCCCTTCTTTGGTAACGTGGCCGACCAAAAAGGTCGGCGTTTCAAAAGACTTGGAAAACTGCAGGAGGGCCGCAGCAGATTCCCTAACCTGGCTCACGGAGCCCGGGGCACTCTGGATATCAGGTCGGAAGGTTGTCTGGATGGAGTCTACAATCAGAATATCCGGCTCAATATCCTGCGCTGCATCAATAATACGCTCAACGTTGGTTTCTGAAAACAGGTACATGTTTTCGCTATTCACGCCCAGCCGCTCGGCACGAATTTTTACCTGACGCGGCGACTCCTCTCCGGTGACGTACAGCACCTTGCTTTGGGGCAGGTACTTGGCCATTTCGGTCATCAGGGTACTTTTGCCTATGCCAGGGTCGCCGGCAATCAGTACAAACGAGCCGCTCATGATGCCGCCGCCCATTACCCTGTCAAATTCATTTACACCGGTAACTACGCGGCTTTCGCTGGCGAGGGTAATTTCTTTGAGTGCCTGGGGCCGGCTAACCCGTGTATTCCGGGCTTTGGGGGCTACTTTGGCTTTGACCTTCGTTGGTAGCAGTTCTTCTACATAAGAATTCCATGCTTCGCAACTGGGACACTTCCCTAGCCATTTGAAAGACGTGTTGCCACATACCTGGCAAACAAACTGGGTTTTGCTTTTAGCCATTCCCGAATTAAATTTTGACTGACGCGCAGTGATATATTGCGTTTTGTGTGATGTATTGCCTGCCTGTTCTGATACAAAAAACGTATCAAGTGCAATGCTTTTGGAAAATTAAGAATGGCCTATGACAGCCCGTCGTCACTGCAAAGTCGGAACTATATGTGAGGATGAACATATCGGTTTTTTTGGTTTTATCCTACCATTTTATATAAAACCTGGTCTTTAGCAGGAGGCGTCGGGGCAGCCCGTCTGAAGCACATTATCTATGTCTGCAGTTGAAGCGTACATGCTGTTTCCCATCCGCGCGCTGGGCCGATACAGTTTGCTCATGACGCAAGCCTTTGGTTCGCTGCACGAGGTAAATGTATATCGGAAAAACCTCTTTGACCAGTGTGTCAAGATTGGCATTGAGTCTATTCCCATTGTTGCACTGGCAGCTGCCTTCTCTGGCGCAGTAACCACCGTGCAAACAGCCTATCAGTTAACGTCACCGCTCTATCCTAAATCGATTATTGGTGCCATCGTCGCGCCTTCCATGATTCTTGAGTTGGGCGCTGTGGTAACCGGGTTTATTCTGACGGGCAGGGTCGGGGCGCGTATAGCTGCTGAACTGGGGACCATGCGGGTAACCGAGCAGATCGATGCCCTGGAGGCGATGGGGTTGAATTCAATTGGCTATCTGATTATCCCCCGTGTACTGGCCGGCGTTTTCATGTTTCCTGTCTTGTATATGGCGGCCGTATTTGTTGGTGTTGGCGGCGGTATTTTTGTTGCTGATGCCGGCGGCTGGCTTGCTGCCGGTGAGTTTATCGACGGCGCACGCGAATTTTTTAATCCGTTTGATCCCGTATTTGGTGTGATCAAGTCCCTCGTATTTGGCTTTCTTATTACGTCTATATCCTGTTATAAGGGATATTACACAGGCGGCGGTGCAGAAGGAGTGGGCCGGAGTACAACGCAGGCTGCAGTAACCAGTTGTGTGTACATCCTGCTGGCGGACCTGCTGCTGGCCATTACGCTGTTATGATATGATCCAGACCGAAAATCTACATAAGAGCTTCCACGATAACCACGTGTTAAAGGGGATTGACCTGGAAATCCAGGACGGTGAAACCTTTGCCATCATCGGGCGATCCGGTTCGGGCAAAAGCGTTTTGATGAAACACCTCATTGGCCTCATCAAACCAGATTCTGGCCGGGTGCTCATTGACGGGCTGGATATCAACAACCTCGCGTACAAAGAGCTGCGCAAGGTGCGGCAGCAATTTGGTGTACTGTTTCAGGGGGGCGCATTGTTTGACTCCATGTCAGCGTTCGACAATGTGGCCTTCCCGCTGCGTACGTTTACGCGCCGTTCGGAAAGTGAAATCAAGCGGGAAGTGCTTGAATGCCTAGAAATGGTTGAACTTCCGGAAGTTGGTCCTTTGATGCCATCTGAATTGTCGGGTGGGATGAAAAAACGTGTTGCGCTGGCCCGTGCGATTGCACTCCGGCCGCACTACATTTTCTACGATGAGCCCAATACGGGCCTCGACCCAGAGACATCCAATACCATCGATGACTTGATCACAGGACTCCGGAAACGCCTCAATATCACCAGTATTGTAGTCACGCACGATATGCACTCTGTGCTGACCATTGCTGACCGCGCTGGCTTCATCCACCAGGGACACCTGCATTGGGTGGGTACGGTGGAAGAGCTGCACAACAGCGACGATAAAACGCTGCTGGATTTTGTGAAAGCAAACGAATACCAGATTGGCCGCTCAGATGCGCGCTCAATTTCAAAATCACCATCATACTGATAGATTAGTCTGTGAACTACTCGAATGAATTAAAAGTAGGGATTGCTATTGTGGTCTCCCTGCTCATTTTCTTTCTCGGTACCCGGTTCTTTGAAGATATTCCGTTGTTCAAAGGCACCTATACGTTGAATACAGAATTCAGCGATGCACGTGGCATGATCACGGGCAATGCTGTTCGTATTAGCGGTGTGAAAATTGGCAGTGTGCTCGATGTCAATCTGAACCCCGAAACCAACCGGGTGGGTATTGAGATGCGGATTAACTCAAAATTTCGCGTCCCGGAAGGCTCTACTACAGAGATTACCGGTATTGATGCCCTTGGCGCTGTGCAACTTGTCATTAATCCGGGGCCCATCGAAAATGACGCTGTGCCCGACGGTGGCTTTATAGAAGGAAAGGAGGAGGAAGACATCTTCACCAGCCTTACTGATAAAGCACCGCAGCTCATCGGTCAGGTTGACAGCGTGTTAACGGGTCTGGATCAGACACTGGGTAATGCAGATCTGCTCATGGAGCCGGGCGGAGATTTGCAGGTGATGCTGCACTCCCTGAAAAACAGTGCTGCTTCCGTCGAGCATCTTTTGCGCACGGAGCGTAGCCGGCTCAGTAGCGTGCTGGCCAATGTAGATACCCTTACAACAGAACTTAGCGGCCTTTCTGGCACCGCCAGCGATTCACTCGCCCTGATCACGGGCAACATGAACGCGTTGATGGAAGAACTTTCATACAGCCTTGATTCCATCGATTCAACCCTGCATAGCCTCGATTCCGTTCTTGGTAAAATAGACAGGGGAGATGGAACGCTTGGATTACTTGTTAATGACCCCAACCTGTACTACCGAATCGATTCGACCGTTACCAATATGAATGCCCTGTTAGTAGATTTGAAAGAGAATCCTGTCAGGTACATGCGGGCCCTGCGGTTGGTTGATATATTTTAACTGGTATTTATTTGACCCACACCGTACCTTAATACATAAGGTACACATATATTCTGAATAGTCACCAAAAGGACATAGTAATGTTAAAACGCTTTAGTTTTATCGCTGTACTTGCATTCGCATTTACGATTAATGCTTCTGCACAGTCTACCTTCCACTCCACATTTTTGAGCAGCTACGACGCAGCAACTGGCAAAATTATGCAGCTTGCTGATGCTTTTTCTGATGAGCAGTACGACTGGCGCCCTGCAGAAGGTGTTCGCTCTGTCTCTGAAGCAATGATGCACGTTGCTAGCGCAAACTTCTTTTTTGCTTCCATGCTTGGCGCAGAAATGCCAGAAGGTATTAATCCGCAAGAATTTGAAGCAAAAATCAAAACCAAAGCTGAAGCCAGCAAAATGCTGAAAAAGTCTATCAACCTTGCCCGCAAGGCTGTTGAGAATACTTCGCTCGAAGCGATGGAAGAAGAGATTGACCTCTTTGGCAACCAGACGCAGCGTATGCGTCTGGTGTTGCTGGTTGGTGATCACGCCAATGAGCATCTTGGCCAGTTGATTGCCTATGCACGCTCTGCAGGTGTTGTACCACCATGGAGCAACTAACATGGCGCAACTAAGCCGGGATCCTATCTCTGTTTAGCTAAGTTTGGGGCGTGTGGCTTTGGTCACACGCCCTTTTTATTGTCACCTATCTTATTAGAGATCCATGCCGACTTACGACGAATCCCTGGCTCTTTTTCATGAATGGACGCAGACCGAAAGCCTGCGTAAACATGCCTATGCTGTGGAGGCCGGCATGGCATTCTATGCCAACCACTTTGGCGAAGACCCCGAGCTCTGGCGAATGACTGGCCTTTTACACGACATGGACTATGAAAAGCATCAAACGCCGGAAGAACACCCCTTTGTCGGCGTGAAAGTCTTACGCGGTCTGGGCTATCCGGAAATTATGCTTGAGGCAATTCTTGGGCATGCAACGTACAGCGGAGTTGCCCGTACGACGAAACTGGCTAAAACGCTATTTGCAGTAGATGAACTCGCTGGGTTTATTACTGCAGTGGCCTACGTTCGCCCGGATGGATTAAATGGTATGAAACCAAAATCTGTGAAAAAGAAGCTGAAAGACAAGCGTTTTGCAGCTGCTGTTAGCCGGGAAGATATCCATGAAGGCGTAGCGGACCTTGGCCTTGAACTGGATACCCACATTGCAAATGTGATTGCCGGCATGCAGGCAAGCGCTGAAAGGCTAGGCTTTTAAGCCTTGCGCCTTCATACGGGATTAGCTGAAAGCAAAACGTTATATGGCAGAAAATAAAGCGGATAAAGCGTCCAATGGGGACATGGCGCCGGCAGAAGACGCCGGGCGTCCTGGTGAGGTGGTTGTTGAAACCCTGCCCGCCGTCCGAAATACGACGCGGGAGCGGGCAATAGACCTGAAAAACCTGTTTAGTAAATATATCCGCAGGTATATGCCTGAGCGTGTTGGAGAGGAATCTTCATTCCCGGAGCCGCCGCGCATGGTGGGTTCTTATGCGCAGTTGCTGCCGTTGATGCGTCTTATCCCATGGATTCTTGCAGCCTTTTTTGTGGTCTCTGCATTTTGGGATTTTGATGGCATCACCTTTACGTTGTTTGGGCAAACGTTGCAGCTGGAGGGGTTGGTGCGCATCATTTCTGTTAGTGGGATGATTGGTTTTCTGACCAATTGGCTTGCCATCACGATGCTTTTTAATCCGCGTGAACGCCGGCCGTTGTTGGGGCAGGGCTTGATTCCCGAGCAACGTGAGCGCGTAATTTATCGGATGGCATCAACCATTTCCGAGGAGTTGATCAACGCCGACATCATTAAACAGAAAATTGAGGAAAGCGGCATCATCCCCAAATACCGGGAAATGGCCCTGTCGGTTACCAAGAGCGTGATTGACGACCCTGATTTTCGGGAAGAGCTTAAAGGGATCATCTCAAACTATGTCGATGAAGTAGTCGGCTCTGAAGACGTACGCAGCCGGCTTGTTGAGTTTATTGTCGGTAAAATTGAGGAGTATGCAGGGGAGGGGCTGGGCGGTTTTGCCCTGCGTACCTACCGCATGATCAATGAAGGCGATTTCCAACGCCGCATTGAAGACGCTGTTGAGCAACTGCCTTCTTCTGTGGATACGTTCCTGGACGAAATGGACCACCTGCTCGACGCTGTACCTGAAAAAATAGAGGCGCGTTCGCAGGATATTGAACAAGCTGCTTCTGCGATGATTACCACGTTTGTTGATAACATCGACTTGTACAGCATGATTGAGAGCAACATGCAGCGGTACGATGACCGCAAGCTTGAAGAATTACTCAAGCGGGCAACAAACGAACAACTCAATTACATCAAATACCTTGGCGGTGTGCTTGGATGTATTGGTGGCCTGGTTATCTGGCAGCCAACCCTCTCGCTGATTGCTTTTGGTATCATTGGCAGCATCCTGTACGGGATAGATGAACTGCTTTACCGTCGCCAAAAAAGATTGCAGCCGGCAGAAGAGAACTAAGCCGGCAAAAGACTATTAAGCCGGCAGCCCTAGGCTGCTACATGGGGCGGGGGAAGTTCTACTTTCTTAACGCCCGTGATCGGCTTTGGCATTTTGAAACGCGAGATTTTCAACTCGTGCTCATTTTCAGCAAAATTGAGCAGGACTTCGAGTACGCCTTCCAGCGTAGACTCTTCCATGATGCAGGCACGCAGCATGCTGGCATTTCTGAAGCCTTTGAAGTAGCCGCCATACATACGCCGCATTTCCAGCACGCCTTTCCGTTCTCCTAGCCACTCACATTTTAGCGTAAGATGCTCAGCAACCACCTGTACGCGTTCTTCCCATGATGGCGGTGGTAATATTTCCCCCGTTTCGAGAAACGCCTTCGCTTGTTTGAAAATCCAGGGATTGCCGATGGCGCCTCGACCAATCATAACGGCATCCACGCCCGTGATGTCGAACATGGCTTTGACTTTCTCCGGAGAGGTTGCATCGCCGTTTCCAATCAGCGGCATGGAAATGCCACTCTCTTCGCGAATTTTCTTGAGCCACTGCCAGCGTGCTTCCCCTTTGTACATCTGCTGCCGGGTGCGCGCGTGTACTGCCAGCGCCGCCACGCCAACAGATTCAAGCATCTGTGCGACCTCGACAATCTTGATGGTTTGATCGTTCCAGCCAAGCCGCGTTTTTACAGTAACCGGACGGGTAGCTCCTTCGATCACGGCCTCCGTAATGGCTTTCATTTTGGGCAGGTTGCGTAAAATGCCGGCGCCGCCATCTTTGCACACTACCTTTTTAACCGGGCAACCAAAGTTGATGTCAATCAGATCTGGGCCCACAGCATCAACAATTTTAGTCGCTTCCCGGACCTGTTCGATGTTACCCCCAAAGATCTGGATACCAACGGGCCGCTCTTTCTCGTAGATGTCTAGCTTCTTTAGTGAGTCGCGTGCATCGTAGATCAGGCCGCCTGAAGAAATGAATTCTGTATACAGCATATCAGCCCCGAGCCTCTTGCAAATGAGGCGAAAGGGAGGATCGCTCACATCTTCCATGGGGGCGAGGAAGAGGGGACGCTCTCCAAAATCGATAGAACCTATTTTCATGGGATACGCTGGATAACGGGTTGAGAAACCAGGTGCTCTGTCAGTAAAGCACAACCCAAATATGCATCTGAATAGCTCCTGAAACACCTGCTGTTAGGGGGCTGTTCCTTGAAGGTCAATGCGTTTACCACTAAATTTTGTGTAAAAACACAACCTTTTTCTAAATCCCCGTATACCTGAACCAAAGCAGCTTTTAAATCGCTAACCGTATTTCTTTATCATTCCTCTGGAACCATGCTTACGCAAAAAAGAGCTATCGTACCGTTTCTGATTCTTGCTGGCTTGACCCTTTTTATTTCAGGTTGCGGTGGTCCGAACCTGTTTGATTCGCTCTTCAACTTTGGCAGCTACGGCATTTGTTGGGCCATCGTTGTAATCCTCGATATTATTGCCCTGGTCGAAGTATCAGGCAGCTCACGCAGTACAGGTGACAAGCTTGTCTGGGCAGCGTTGATCATCTTCTTCCCGTTCCTCGGTTGCTTGTTGTATTACCTGGTGGCGCGGAAAAAATAATAGTAGCATAACGTGCAAGGATAAATACCGGATAATTTCCAAATTATCCGGTATTTTTTTACCCCTACGCTAACGAGGTTCAATGCCAATGAAACGGGTCCTGATTACCATTATCCTCATTTTTTTTGTGCTTATGCTGTTCAACTGGTTGATGCCGGCCACTGAATCGAACCGCATGGCCGCGGAGGATCCCATTGTCATCCTTGTGTCTATAGACGGGTATCGCGCTGATTATCTCGATCAATATCCTTCTCCAAACATCAGCGCCTTGGCTGCACGCGGCGTACGTGCGGAAGGGATGATAGCTGCTCACCCCACAAAAACATTCCCGAACCACTATACCATTGTAACCGGGCGTTATCCTTCAAATCATGGGATTGTCGCAAATGTGATGTATGACCCCGTTTTTGATGAGACGTTTACCATGTCCAAACGCCATGAAGTAGAAAACCCGAGATGGTGGGAGGGCGAGCCGCTATGGGTGACAGCTGAGTTACAGGGCGTGAAATCGGGGACTTATTTCTGGCCTGGTTCAGAGGCGCCGATTAAAGATGTTAGGCCTTCTTTTTGGAAACGATATGACGGCTCGGTACCGGGCAATCGTCGGGTAGACGAAATTCTTTCATGGCTTGATCTGGACCCCGCTGAGCGGCCGCGGTTCATTACACTCTATTTCAGCGACGTCGACGCTCAGGGACACCGCCACGGGCCTGCTTCTGGAGAGGTTGAGGAGGCCATCGATCGGGTTGATGGCTATATCGGCCGGCTATTGGATGGCATCACCTCACGGGGCCTTAATTCCGCTGTAAATGTGATTGTTGTCTCTGATCACGGCATGGCGCAGACCAGTCCTGATAAAGTCATTTTTATCGATGAATACATCGACGTTGATGATGTAAAAATTATCGAAACGACGCCGGCCTTGATGATAAATCCAGTAGAAGGGCAAACCGAAAATGTGTATCGCGCCCTGCAGAACGCACATCCTGCACTAGACGCGCATCGTGTTGGGGCTTACCCGGTAGATTGGCACTGGGAAGGACATCGCCGCATTCCGCAATTGGTGGCATTGGCTGACGAAGGCTGGTCGATTGTTACGAACCGGGCAGCCTTTGAAAGCGGAGAAACGATGCTTTCGGAAGGGGTACACGGGTATGACCGGCAACTTCCTTCAATGCACGCACTCTTTGTCGCAGATGGGCCCGCTTTTGCCAACGGTAAACAGGTGCCCCCTTTTGAGAATATCCACGTGTATCCGCTAGTCGCACACATCCTTTCGCTCACACCAACCGAAGTAGATGGTCGACTGGATGCTGTTTGGCACCTGCTGGAATCAACTTCAGAGTAAGCCCAAGGGGCTATTGCGCATCTTTTTAGCGCAATTTTGCATATTCTCGCGTCTTCTGTAGAAATAGTTACGTGGCTGTGCCTCTCTGGCGCAGTTTTTGAGATCCATTTTCGCCTATCTAATATTCGCTTTATCCCCCTTTCCCCACTCGGGGCACCAACCAAGCTTATCAAATAAAGCAGGTCTGCCTGCGGTATGCTGCTAGTTAATATGAAAATGAGTATCAACAGTATTTTATTCGAGCCCCCAGCACGTTCTTCTTTTATTCGCCGATTGGGCCGAAATTTTTTGATGATGGCTCTTTTGTCGTTGTTCATCGGGACTCAAAATGCACATGCCCAATCCGGTGCTCCTGTATGGGACGATCAGTTTGCGGCTTATGGCGTCGACGGTATTGTGCTTTCAGCAGTCGTAGATAATGGCGGCGTATTGTACATCGGGGGTGAATTCTCTCGCGCCGGCGGTATTGCTGCAGATGGTATTGCCCGATGGGATGGCTCAGCCTGGGCCACCCTGGGTGGTGGACTCGGGGCCGGCTTCTCCGGCGTTGTTCACGCCATGGTTATGGCTTCTGACGGGAGCCTGTTTATTGGTGGCGAATTTGCCGAAGTTTTTCAGGGCAACGGTAATCTGACCGAGGCATTTAATGTTGCCCGCTGGACAGGCTCTAGCTGGGAGCCACTGGGTACCGGGGTTGACGGACCTGTGTACTCGCTTGCTGAGGCGCCGGACGGTGTCATCTATATCGGTGGCGAATTTGGTATGGATGGTTCGGGTGAGTTTGAGCTTAGTAAAATTGCTGCCTGGGATGGTGCAAATCTCTCTTCCGTAGGAAACGGATTAGGAACGTTTAGTGGTGTCCAGGTTCGGGCGCTCGCGTTTGACAGCCAAGGGGACCTGTTTGCAGGCGGTGCTGAATTGGCTGGTGGAATTTTTAAGTGGGATGGTAGTGCCTGGGCAACCATCGGCGCGCGCCATCAGGGTGTTGTGAATACCCTCGCGTTTGATAGCAACGATGCCCTGTATGCCGGCGGTGACTTTCAGGCAGTCATTCAATCAGATGACGCAGAATTGCAAGCCAATCGTATAGCGCGCTGGAACGGTGCCTCCTGGGAAACGCTTGGTACCGGATTCGATGGCGAAATTACGGCGATGGGATTTGATATGGGTGGCATGCTCCACGTAACCGGATTGTTTGGTGCACGCGGAGATGGCGCACTGTTGCGCAACTTGGCCCGATGGAATGGCGACTGGGAGGCCGTTGGTAACAGTGATGACGAAAATTTATTCGAAAGCCTGAATGCGCTGGCTTTTACCCCTGCAGGTGGCCTGTACGCCTTGGGTGACGTTCAGCACTTGGGAGGAACGCTTGTGAATGGCGTTGGCTACTGGGATGGACAGCGCTGGCAGGGTACGGGTGGTATGGGACTGGATGATGCTGTCAAAGCGCTGGCTTTTGATAGCAGTGGCATCCTCTATGCCGGCGGCAGCTTTGCATATAGCGGACCTCGCCACGCCGGCCACGTTGCCGCATGGATTGATAACGCCTGGGCACCGCTTGGAGAAGGGGTACAGGGGATTGAGATTCGTGCCCTCACCAGTGGCACCAACCGGAAAATGTATGTCGGTGGCGATTTTGCCATGGTCCTACAAAATGGTGGTACGGGGCTCGTGGCCTACAATTTTGCAATTTGGGATGCCGTAACACAAAGCTGGTCTACGCCAGGAACGGGTGTGAATGGTGACGTGCACGCTATTGCGGAAGACGCAAATGGCAATGTATATATCGGAGGTGCCTTTACCCAGGATGGTAGTGAGCAAGAGGCGCGCAATTTTATAGCGATGTGGGATGGGACTGCATGGTCAACGCCTGGGGGTGGGATGGATGGCCCAGTTTATGCCCTGGCTGTGAACAATGCCGGCGAAGTAATCGCTGGCGGTGCCTTTACACAGGCAGGTACAGTGGGTAACACGGCATACCTCGCTAAATGGGATGGTGCAGCATGGGCTCCGCTCTCCGATAACACTGTGCTGGATGCTACCGTTCATGCGCTGCATGTCGATGCTGCCGGTGGTGTATATGTAGGCGGTGAGTTTACGCAGGTAGGCACCGCAACCGAAGCCAATTATATCGCGCGCTGGGCTGATGATGCGTGGGCGCCGCTGGGTTCACCAAATAGCAACGGCTTAAGCGGTTGCTGTGTCTATGCGATTTCCGGAGCGACGGGTGAGGCAATTACGGTTGGTGGAGACTTTGAAGGTGTGCGTAACCCGGTAGGGCCAGATCAACAAGCAAACCGCGTTGCCATATGGCAGCCTGCGGGCGGCTGGTCACCGCTGGATTCCGGCGTTGACGACCGGGTACTCGCGCTTGCTTCAAATGGTGAAGATGTATTGGTAGGCGGGGACTTCAGGGTAGCAGGCGGACTGGCATCTTCCTTTGTTGGGCGCTGGAGCAGCAATGAAATGCTTGTCTCAACCGAAGAGGTTGCCGGATTACCCGAAGCCCCAACTGTATTAGATATTTATCCTAACCCTGCGGCAAGCCGGGCGCGGCTTAATGTAGCCGTGAACAGGGCACAGGAAGTACGTGTTACGCTGTTTGATATGCTGGGTCGGCGTGTTGAAGAGGCTTTTTCAGGTTATTTGGCTGCTGATGAGAAACACGTAATCGAACTGAATGCATCTCGCCTGTCCGCCGGGATGTATATGGTTCGCATCCAGGGCGATTCATTCACGGAATCTCGTTCCCTGGTTTTGGTCAAATAGGCTAGACACAGCGCCCTGACATAACCCGGTTACGCAATCGATAGGCAGTATCGGAGTGAAAATTACGCCTGATCGGTCACAATTGTGACTGATCAGGCCGTTGTTTGTAAAGTCTGGTACGAAACTTGGCCTATACAAGCTTGTATTACTTAAAGTTTTACTTTAAGTTAGTGTATGCATCTGTATTGCCGGCAATTCCTGACCGGAAAAAAGCAGGTCGAAAATAGGGGGCTGGCTCTGGCCTTGCCTGTTTTTGATTGAAAATGCGCAGAATTAAGCAGTGAAATTGCAATACTTTACGGATGAAATCCGTTTTGCAATGAATTTAATTGTGATTCTGAGTGGAATTGACGCGCCCGTTTCTTTGGATAAGGTGCGTACACAAAACTGTTTAACCGTGTAATAAAGAGGACATTTGTAGTTACCAGATGAAAACGGTTGTTACAAATAGTAAAATATATAGATTGACACAGCGCCTGACATTTGTTTTGATGATCGCTTTGCTGGGATTTACGCCATTCCAGCAACCTGAATCGCAAACTGAAATCAGAAGAGTTTCGTTTGCCTCCCGTTCAGATGGGCAGGGGATTGTGATCCGTTTGCATGCAAAAGCGCCTTTAAACGCGTATAGCGAACCGCGTTTTGATGACAACAACCAGATCGAAGTCATCCTCTTTAACGCAAAACTGGCGCCTACCTACAAGTCTGATTCGCCATTTGAGCCAGTTGTCGATTTTGACGTGAACGAGCGAAATGGACACCTCGTGTTCAAATTCTCGCTGGAAGACACAATTTCTGTACAGACAGCAGCGTATCCTGATCAGGGTACAAACGATTTGCTAGTGGGTGTTACGAAGGTTGCTGATCAGCACCAGATACCTGTTGCAGCTGTTTCAGACTCAGCAGATCGTGGGAAAAAATTACCAGACATGTCGGTCAAGAAAGTGACCACCAAGCCAGTAGCAACGACTAAAGATGCTGATCTTTCTACTGCTGGTGTAGACCGTAAAACGCTGCCAACCAATACATTGAAAAATGAGGCAATTGCGAAGGCTGTTGCCAAAGAATCTGACGTCAGGGATGTAAAAGCTGTTGAATCGATGCCCATCAGTTCCGTCGCGCTCACTACGGAAGAGAAGGCAGAGAAGTGGACCCTTGATACTGTTGTAATAGACGCCGGCCACGGAGGGCATGACTCTGGCGCTGTTGCAAACGGTATCATGGAAAAAGACGTCAACCTTGCTGTTGCCTTGAAGCTGGGGGCCTACCTCAAACGCTTCCTCAAAGTCAACGTTGTATACACCCGTACCAATGACAGCTTTGTTGAGCTCCAGGAGCGCGGTCACATTGCAAATGAAGCCGGCGCTAAGCTGTTTATTTCCATCCACGCCAACTCAGCACCTTACTCTAACAAGGTCAGTGGCACCGAAACCTACATTCTTGGCCTGCACCGTACCGAGAAGGCCAAAGACGTGATGGAGCGTGAAAACGCGGTTGTAAGCATGGAAGCCAATCCGGACCAGTACAATGCGTTTTACCAAAACAGCATTTTACGGACGCTGGCGCTAAGTGCCAACCTGCGCATGAGTGAAAAACTGGCAGGTGAAATTGAAAGCCAGTTTGCAAATCGTGCCAATCGCCAGAGCCGCGGTGTGAAGCAGGCAGGCCTGATTGTACTATGGGCTGCATCCATGCCGGCTGTGCTGGTGGAACTCGGATATCTCACAAACCGCTTCGAAGCGGCATATCTCAATAGCAACCAGGGGCAAGATTACCTCGCAAGTGCTATATTCAGGGCTGTTCGCGATTTCAAACAGGAGTACGAAAAAGGGCTCAACCTGCCGGCTGCCAATTAAGCAGCGGTGTAACTGGCGGTAAGGCCTTGTACAACCCGGAAGTCGATTCATAAACCGGGCCCTGGCCCTTAACACGAAAGCCCCCTGATGGCCAACGACCAATTGCTTGGTGCCATTCGCACTGTACCTGATTTTCCCAAACCCGGGATTCAATTCAAGGATATTACGCCCATTCTCAAAGACGTTGAATTGCTGCGTCAGGCCGTTAAGTCGCTTGCCGCACCCTTTGAGCAGGCAAATATTGATAAAGTTGTAGGGATGGAGTCACGTGGATTTATTCTGGGCGCCATGCTTGCCGACCACCTTGGCGCAGGATTTGTACCCGTAAGGAAAAAAGGGAAACTGCCTTACCAGACCATCGCTGAAACCTACGCGCTCGAGTATGGCACAGATGAACTGGAGATGCATATTGATGCGCTTACGCCAGGCGAACGGGTACTGATTCACGACGATGTGATCGCTACCGGTGGCACAGCCGCCGCAACCGCTAACCTTGTAAAACGGTCTCAGGGGCACATTTTAGGGTATAGTTTCCTGATTGAACTGGCTTTCCTTAATGGCAAAGCAAAACTATCTGAAACTGTTCACGCTGTCCTTACCTACTGATGCAAGCAACATACAAACCAACCCACAACCCTCGCGTCCGGGCGTCCTTCAAACGCTACACCGTTGTATATCTTGTTCTACTGTTGCTATCTAGTGCATGTGACAGCCTTGAAGCTGTGCCCGGCGGTGAAGGCATTATCCTGAATACCTCACGTGTCCTTTGCTTTGAATTCAACGGCCTCACAAACGGCGAAAGCAAGTCCGTTGAATCTACCGATATGCTTGATCTGGATAACTTTCTCGCTAACGAGGGATTTGCTACAGATGAAGTGTTGCGTGCCGAAGTAACGGATGTGTCGATTCGCCTGCGTTTTCCGGGGTCTGAAAACCTGTCTGTATTTGATGAGGTAGATCTCCGCCTGTCTGGAACGGGTAGCAACACCCGTGTTGCAGGTGCTAATGATCTGGGCACAGGCCGAACGCTGGTCCTTTCTTCCACTGGCAGCAATGTCGGCAACATCGTACGAACTGGAAGTTTTCAGGGGATATTAGATGTGGTTGGTGCAACCTCCTCTTCGGAAGACTTTCTTGCTGAGGTAGAGCTCAACTTTACGGTAGAAGTAGAAGGAATTTAGCGCACCGCAATACAGGAGATCTCAACGCGGGCACCACGAGGGAGTGCCTGCACGGCCACCGTTTCACGCGCCGGCGGGTCTTCTCTGAAGTAGCGGGCATACACTTCATTTACCACCGCATAATCGTTCATGTCGGTCAGATATACGGTGCAGCGCACCACGTTATCGAAGGACATCTGAACGGAACGCAATACTGCCCCCAGATTCTCCAGTACCAACTCAGTTTCTGCCTCAATCGAGGAAGTTACCAGCGTGCCCGTTTCTGGCTCAATGGCGATTTGGCCAGAGCAATAGAGGGTATCATTTGCCAGGATTGCCTGACTGTAAGGGCCAATTGCAGCAGGGGCCTGATCAGTTCTAACGGTAGAACGCATAAATAAAAGACGTTAAATTGGTACTGCACACACGTCATGAAGGAATATGGGACGCCAGACGTGACTTGTCATGTATGATACCTTAACTTCGGTGGGAAGAGGCATATTATAAACGAAGATTACTCAAAGAATTTATGGATTTAGGTCTAAAGAACCGGATTGCCCTTGTTGCCGGCGCAAGCGATGGTCTTGGCTATGCAACCGCTGCTGCGCTACTGGGGGAAGGATGTCGGGTGGTAATTTGCTCGCGAAGTAAAGAAAGAATTGATGCTGCTGCCGCACGTATGGCCGCGGCGTGTGGGGTACCGTCCGATCAGATATTGCCTATAGTTTGCGACGTGACAGATGAAGACAGCATTATGCGAATGCTGTTCGAAACTACGGAGCAGTGGGGAGGACTGGATATCCTGGTGACAAATGCCGGCGGACCACCGGCCGGATACATCGATAATTTCTCTGCAGACCAATGGCGAAGCGCACTTGAACTGAATCTGATCAGTACCATCAACCTGTGCCGGCACGCGCTGCCGCTGTTGAAAAAAGCAGCAGCCAGCCCCGACCCGGTTGCACGTATCCTCATGGTGACCTCTGTTTCTGCTCGTCAGCCCATTCCCAATCTCTACCTCTCTAATACGTCCCGCGCCGGCGTGCAAGGGTTTGCAAAGAGCCTTTCCCTGGAACTGGGGCCGCTTGGCATCACAGTGAATACCATCATGCCAGGCTATACAAAAACGGCGCGTCTAAACGACCTGTCGAAAGCCATCCAGTCGCAAACAGGTCAGTCGGAAGCGGAAATTGAAGCGGGATGGGCCGAAGACAACGCGTTAAAACGATTGGGTGAACCTGAAGAATTTGCAGCAGCAGCAGCATTTTTAGTGAGTAAACCCGCGGCATACATTACCGGCATCGGTATGGTGGTAGATGGCGGACGGGTCAAAAACTTGCTTTAACGATGTATTCCCAATCCCTCAGGTGCTTTATGCAAAGGTTTTTATTAAAAATACGTAAGCGGTATAGATACCTGTTTTCAGGGCTCGCTGTTTGCTTGCTGGTGTCGCCGATTTGCGCTTTTGCCCAACAACTGGCCTCGCCATGTACGGCTGACGAAGCTTATACGGCATTTGATTTCTGGATAGGGGAATGGATAGTTGAAACCGCAGATGGCAATAAAGCCGGAGAAAACAGCATTACCCGCGAGGTAAGTGGCTGTATGTTGCAGGAGCGGTGGACTTCTGCTCGCGGTTCTTCAGGGCAAAGCATCAATTATTATGATCCATCTGATGGGCTATGGCACCAGGTATGGACCGACGTTGCTGGTAATATTGGATATTTTGAAGGCGGACTTGAAAACGGTAGTATGGTGCTTAAAGGCAGATGGGTCAATCCGGATGGTAGCAGTTATCTGCTGAATGGCACATGGAGCCAGCTTGAAGATGGCCGCGTGCGGCAGCATTTTGAGCAATCCACAGACGACGGAAAAACGTGGTCCACGTGGTTTGACGGGTACTACAGAAAAAAATAAAAACCCACGCCATCCTGTTAAGTCCCCACTTGCTGGATGTATCCTACAGAGAAAATATGCTTGAAGAAGGCAGTTTCAGGCTCATAATGCTGTTGCTTAGTACAGCACTTGGGCTTTCGTTTTTGATAGAGCGGCTTTTGGAGTTTCTCAATGGTCTGTTTAAAAAGCTGGCGTTCTCGGATCTCGACTGGTTTGAACAAAAAGGACAACTTCCTGCTGTTTTGCAACGCGAGGTAAGAGATGAGGATCTGACGGAAGCCGACTTTAATGAGCAATACGAACCGGTGTTGTTCACGATGAAAGCCATGGAGGCGCGCAATACATTTGAAACGGCGCAACGCTTCTGGTTGCAACTCATCGGTGTGCTGGCTGGCATTGCCGTTTGTTGGATTGCGAAATTTGGCTTGTTTGGTCCGCTCGCTGCCTTTGATGGGTTGCAGGGGGGCATGGACTGGGTTTTGACCGGCATCCTGATTGGAGGAGGTTCTCAGCCTATCCATTTCTTAATCAAATTCCTTAATCAGCGCCGTGTAGTTGAAGCCGGCCCGCCGGAAGTACTTCCCGTGGTCTCACCATCTGGTGTAATTGTGGATCTTGGCAACGATCCAGATCCCTTCTTCAAAATCCTCGATGTCCCTTACAACGGCGGGTATCGCCCAGAAACGTTGGAAAACAGAAACATCAGACCCGCACCGCCGGACTTGATCGTATACCATCATACTGCGCTGCATAGTGATGCTTCATTTTTTGATGTGGTACGGGAAATTGTTGAAGTAAAAGGCTGGTCTACCGGATACCACAGCGTGATTGCTGATGATGGCGTAATCAACAACTTTTGCCGATGGGATCGCACGGGGGTTCACGCACTTGGCGTCAACAGCCGTTCACTCGGTATTGCCCTGAACGGTAATTTCCATTCGCAGCCCGGTGACCCGTTTAGCAATGATAGCGGACAGTTTGGCAATTTACGCCCGACGGATATCCAGTTGCTTTCTGCTGCCAAAGTTGTTGCGCTTTGGTGCCATCTGTACAACATTCCAGTCAAATTTGGCGAGACCATTGTTTCGCACCGCGATGTGCGGCCTACAGCCTGTTCGGGATCGAATTTCCCGTATGACGCCTTTGAGGCGTTGGTAAAAAACTGTTTTGAAGCATGGCAATCCCACGACGCGCAAACTGAACTGATTTTTTACAAGCAGAAACAGCTTATTTACGCCTGATTTTTACACCACATAGTCTATCTAAAAAAGACCATGGAAACGATACTTACGATTACCTACCTCTACATGCTGGTATTGCTGATGGCCCTGCTGATTGAGCGGGTGATGGAGGTTATCATGACAATTTGGAATGTTGTGGAAGTCCGATTGCAGGCGCATCATTTCTGGAATCAGCGGACAGAAACGTTAATGAAGCGTTTTGCTGCGCAAGTTGAATCTAAACGAGCCAGAAATGCGCTGCATTCGCTTGGCCTGAGCCGGCGTATTCGTCAGTATACAGACATCGAACAGGAAATTCGGCCCGGGCAATCCATTGAGTTTTCCAGCGAAGCCGTACGCTATGCCTTTGTCCGCACGTTTGCTTTTTTTGCAACCTCCGCTATGGGCATTGGTCTGTGTCTTCTGGCTGATGTAAACCTCATCGCTATCATCAAGCAGGCGCTTGCGCCGCAATCGATTCCTGTGTTGGATGCCCTGGGTGAACCGCTGCAGCATCTGGTAAGCGGATTGGTCATTGGCCTTGGTGCTGAGCCAGTCCACCGTGTAATTAAAGGCCTCGAAGCGGCAAGGGATTGGCTCGACAAACGTAACCGCCTCAACAACGCGCTTTCTGAGTCAATCCAGATTCGGGGGTGAGTTTGGTGGCGTTTTGGAAACTGGTATTTAGCCAATTTTTAGGAACGACGCTATAGCAGAATTATAGCACAATAAAAGTCACGCGGTATGCCATGCAAAAACACCCGTTGGGTCTTCAAGACCCGACGGGTGTTTCACAAAAGACGTATTTCGCTACAAAAACGCACCTTCTTCTTCGATAAAATCCCAAATAAATACTACTTCATGTAGCGTGGATCAATCGTATGCTACCTGATCTGTGCAAGCACCTTTGTCAGCTGCTCGAGAGAGACCAGGTTGTGCACGGGTAACAAGTGGTCTACGTAGGGGAGGGCGGCTTGCATGCCCTGGGTGAGGGGTTCGTAATTGCTATACCCCATGAGCGGATTGAGCCAGATAAGCTGGTGGCAACTGCGACGCAGGCGCTGCATTTCTGATGAAAGTACGGTCGTATCTCCCCGGTCCCACCCATCGCTGATGATGAGTACGACACTGTTGCTTTTCATAACACGACGCAGCCAGGTGAAGTTGAACGTTTTAATTGCATCGCCAATTTTAGTCCCTCCGGCCCAGTCTAGCACTTCTTTAGAAACAGCCGCAAGGGCTGCATCTACATCCTGGTGTTTCAAGTGGTGGGTGATGCGAGTTATACGAGTCCCAAAGACAAAGCTTTCTACGCTTCGTTTGTCTGCCGTAAGCAGGTGCATGAAGTGGAGGAGCATCTGTGCATACCGCTCCATGGATCCACTGATATCGCAGATGAGCACAACCGGACGCGGTTTTTTCTTTTTTGCAAGATGGGCCAGACGCAGTAATTCCCCTGCATGCCGGCTGCTGTCTCTTACCGTGGCGCGGAAATCGAGTTTAATGCCGCGAGACGCAGGCAGCAGCCTCCTCGAGGCGTAGGGCGGAATCGGCCACTTGAAACGTGCCACGTATTGCTTGGCAGTTGCGATATCTGCATTGGTAAACGCAGCAAAGTCTTTTTGTCGAAGGATCTCTGTCTGGCTGTAGGTTACAATTTGCTCGAGCTCAATTTCCGTTGCTGAGGTCTGTTCGCTTCGTTTTTTAGGCTTGGGTTTCTGGTGCTCTCTCAGCGCTTCCTGGATGCGGTGGTAGCCGCCGGCGCTGGCATTTACCGGAATTTGTGTTTGCTGAAGCAGCCATTGCATCACCTTGGGGAATTTGGTTGGTGCTTTCCAGAAAAGCTTGAAGGCCAAGTCAAAAAGTTCGCGTTCTTCGTGGCGACTAACAAGGCAGGCATGCAGCGCATTTTTGACATCTTCTTTCTCTGATACGCCCACATGCGCAACAGCTTCAAGTGCCACCATCATTTGTGCCGGGCCAATGGCAAAGCCAAGCCGGCGCAACACCCGGCCAAAAGCAACAACGTGATCTGAAAACGAATGCGCTTCCATTAGCCGCCAATAAGGATCATGGGGCGGTTTTCCATGTCTTTCAGGTTGTACATACCGGCATGAGCGGCTTTTTTTCGTTGTACAGCCGCCTGGATAATGGTACCCAGTTCTTCATCAGATGCGCCAGTGCGCATCGCATCACGCAAACTCACTTCAGCATTGCCAAAGAGACATACTTTCAGGTTGCCATCCGCAGTAAGGCGCAACCGGTTACACGATCCACAAAACTGCTCACTCATCGAAGTGATGAAGCCTACCTGGCCCGCATAACCCGGTACCTTGTATGTTTTTGAGGTGTCATTCGGCCCATCCTCACACCGCGCAAGTGTTGGGTGCTCCTGCTCGATAATCGAAATCATATCTTTGTAGGAGAGGAATTGGGTATCATTCCAGCCGTTGCCGCCAAACGGCATATACTCGATAAACCGCACTTCAATTTGCTTGTCGCGTGTAAGGGATACGAAGTCGGCAAGCTCGTTCTCATTGAAGTTTTTCATCACCACGCAATTGACCTTTACTGGTGCGTAGCCATATTCAAGGGCTAGGTCAATGGCCTGCATGACCAGGTCAAAGCCTTTCCTCCGGGTGATGAACTCAAACTTTTTAGGATTCAGCGTATCCAGGCTGATGTTCATCAAATTGATGCCTGCTGCGTGCATCATTTTAATTTTCTTGGGGACGAGCAAGCCATTGGTCGTAATGGCAAAGGTCTCAATACCTTCAATTTTCCCGAGCCTGGCAAGCAACTTGTCGACATCCTTTCTAACAAGGGGCTCACCACCGGTAAGCCGGATTTTGTTTACGCCGGCTGCAGCAAAAAGCCGGACAAGCCGCTCGATTTCCTCGAACGTCATGATGTGATCTTGTGGCTGCAGTTGTACCCCTTCTTCCGGCATACAATACTGGCACCTGAGATTACAGCGTTCTGTGAGCGAAATACGCAGGTAGCTGTGAAAACGGCCAAAGGTGTCTGTAAGTATTTCTGACATCCTGAATTACGTATCCAACGTTTAGCAAAAAAGGCGAACGGAGTGCCCGAAAGTTGTCGGGGGAAGCACAAGGATCCGGCTGATGAGACCGCGCCATAAAAGTTGCGTTACGGCAATTCCTAATATACATCATAGGTGTTAGTGCTGCATGTCAGCGAGCCTTACACGGGCTTGCTCAAGAAGCGTGGTCGCCTGCGATCCTGACACCTTGCTGATGTCGTCGCGATATTTCAGGAGTGTACCCAGCGTATCGTCAACAACCTCAGCGTTCAGTTCATTTTGTCCAAGGAGCATGAGTGCACGGGACCAGTCGATGGTTTCAGCAACGCCTGGCTGTTTATACAAATCAGTTGTACGAAGTTCGTGTAAGAAAGCCACAACTTGTTTCGCAAGGCTCTCGGCAAGCCCCGGGACCCGTGTGCGGATAATGGCGAGCTCCTTTTCGAATGCAGGATAATCAACCCAATGGTACAGACACCGGCGTTTCAGCGCATCATGTATTTCACGGGTTCGGTTTGAGGTGATAACTACGTGCGGGGGGATGGTTGCTTTGATGGTCCCTATTTCTGGTATGGTGATCTGGAAGTCAGAGAGGAGTTCAAGCAGGAACGCCTCAAATTCTTCATCAGCCCGGTCGAGTTCATCGATCAGTAGCACGATGGGCACTTCCTTTGTGCCAGCTTCAAGTGCATTCAAGAGGGGGCGTTTGATCAGGTAGGACTCCCCAAAGATCTCTTGCTGGATAACGGAGCGATCCTGGCCCTGCTCTGCTTCGAGCATACGGATTTGCAGGATCTGACGGGCGTAATTCCATTCGTATACTGCAGTGTTTACATCCAGTCCCTCGTAACACTGTAGCCTGATGAGTTGTCCGCCCAGCATGGTTGCCAGCACTTTGGCAACTTCGGTTTTGCCGACGCCGGCTTCTCCCTCAAGAAAAAGCGGGCGCTGCATGTTCAGGGCCAGAAACAGTGCGGTCGCGAGGCTACGGTCTGCAATATAATCGTGGGCACGCAACCCTTCCTGAACAGCTTCGATGCTGGCGTACGGCATAGTGTGACTACTGAAGGTGGAAAAACAACAAATATCTCCGGGAATAACGACCCAAGTATAAACTTCGTTGCATGTTGGTGGCCCAAGATGTCTTCAGCTTACAAACAGATCATTAAGCCCAAAGATATTTGTCTACTAACCAGTATGGCAGCATTATCCGCGAGCTTGTTTTGCCGCAGCCATAATTGCACGGCGAGCCATTACACCACACAAATGTGCGCGGTATGCGGCGCTGCCACTGAGGTCGCTCAGCATATCATCTTCATCCGGTTTATGCTGACAGGCTGCTGCAATGCTTTCGCCGTCCAGTGCCGTGCCTTTAAGCGCATCTTCCATAGCTGTTGCCCGGAAGGCGCAGGGTGCAGCACCTGTAATGCCAATGCGAGCATCAACGCAGCGGCTGCCATCCATAGTGATGTGTGCTGCAACGCCGACAACTGCAAAGCGGGATGCCGGATTGGGAAACTTGGCATATGCCGTACCACTGCTTGCGCCGCCGGCAGGGAAGGAGACGCGGGTAATGATTTCTGCATCGTCCAGGGCAGTGTCAAACATACCCGTGAAAAAGTCATCTGCGGAAATATTGCGCGCACCATTGGGGCCATGCACGGCAATTGTTGCATTTAGCGCGAGTACAATCGCCGGATAATCAGCGGCCGGGTCGGCATGGGCAAGGCTGCCGCCGATGGTGCCTTTGTTACGCACCTGCGGATCGCCAATACCCGACGCCGTCTCTGCTACAGCCGAACAGTGTTGCTTCACTATATCCGACATCTCAACGGAGCGGTGCGTGGCCATTGCACCAATGTGTACCTGATTGCCAGAGGCTTCAATGCCATCAAGCCCAGAAATCCCACTGAGATCAACAAGCATGGTTGGTGCATTGAGGCGGAGCTTCATTGTGGGAATGAGGCTGTGTCCACCTGCCAGCAACTTGGCTTCGTCTCCGTGGGACTGTAATTGCGCAACTGCTTCTTCTATGGAGCCGGCGCGCTGGTATTCAAATGAATTGGGAGTCATAATATGGGATAAGAAATTTGGTCTTTGCTGGAAAAAGGAAATCACACGGGTTGGTTATGACTTCCCGTTTTGCAGAGCCTGCCAGACACGCTCTGGTGTCATTGGCATGTCGAGGTCGCGAATGCCGTGGCTGTAGAGCGCGTCGATCACAGCGTTGGCAACACAGGCGGTTGCTGCGATAGCGCCGGCTTCCCCAACGCCCTTGGCACCCAGTGGATTGTGCGGGCAAGGCGTAACGGTCCGGTCTGTTTCAAACTGCGGGAAATTATCTGCTTTAGGCAGGTTGTAATCCATAAATGAACCGGTGACCAACTGGCCGGCGTCGTCGTAGTGCGCGCCTTCAAAGAGGGCCTGGCCGATGCCTTGCGCAAGGCCACCGTGTACCTGGCCGTCTACAATCATCGGGTTGATGACGTTACCCACATCATCCACACAAACATATCGGAGGAGGTCAACTTTGCCCGTTTCGGGGTCGATCTCAACCACCGAAATGTGCGAGCCGAAGGGGAAGGTGAAGTTGACCGGATCGTAAAATCCGTTTTCTTCGAGCCCCGGTTCAAGGCCTTCCGGATAATCGTGGGGGATGTAGGCGGTTAGCGCAACATCACCAAAAGAAACGGAGCGGTCTGTACCTTTTACAGTGAAATTACCGTCTGAAAAGTCCAGGTCGTCTTCTGAGGCTTCCAGCTTGTGGGCAGCTATTTTACGGGCTTTGGCTTTTACTTTGTCGAGTGCTTTTACGATAGCGCTGCCACCCACTGCAAGGCTACGCGAGCCGTAGGTGCCCATCCCAAACGGAATCTGCGCTGTGTCGCCGTGTACCACTTCGACGTCGCCCATATCTACCCCTAACTCAGAAGCCACAATTTGGGCGAACGTCGTTTCGTGGCCCTGGCCGTGTGAATGGGATCCGGTGTACACCTGTACCTTTCCAGTAGGATGAACCCGAATCGAGGCACTTTCATAGAGGCCGGCGCGGCCACCGAGTAAGCCTACAACTTTGGAGGGTGCAATACCGCAAGCTTCAATAAAAGCGGAGAAGCCAATGCCAAGCAGCCGGCCTTCAGCCCGCGCTTTTTTCTGTTCTTCACGGAGTGCTTTATAATCAATGATTTCAAGCGACTTATCCAGCGCACCTTCATAGTTGCCGCTGTCATATTGAAGGGCAACCGGGGTGTCGTAAGGGAAGGCGTCGGGGGGAATGAAATTCTGCCGGCGGAGTTCTGCCGGATCTCTACCCATTTCGTGCGCAGCGAGGTCTACCAGCCGTTCTACAAGATAGGTTGCTTCGGGGCGGCCAGCGCCGCGGTAGGCGTCTACCGGCACGGTGTGCGTCATCACTCCCAGTACATTCACATAGATGTTGGGGGTCCGATACTGGCCGGCGAGCAACGTGCCGTAGAGGTATGTTGGTACGGCGCCTGAGAAAGTCGAGAGGTAGGCGCCAAGGTTGGCGAGGGTCTTCACGCGCAGGGCAACCATGTTGCCGTCTGCATCAAACGCCATTTCAGCATCGGACTGGTGGTCGCGGCCATGGGCGTCTGTGATAAAGCTTTCGCTTCTTACAGCGGTCCATTTAACGGGCCGGCCGATTTTTCTGGTTGTCCATGCGCAAATGGCTTCTTCCGGGTAATGGAAAATCTTGCTACCAAATCCACCCCCAACATCAGGCGAAACCACGCGCACTTTGTGCTCTGGCAGACCGAGGACGAACGCACACATCAACAGGCGGATGAGGTGAGGGTTTTGAGAACTGGTGTAAAGCGTGAGCTCGTCGCGTGCACTGTTGTAGTCACCTATGGCAGAACGCGGTTCAATGGCATTGGCCACCAGGCGCTGGTTTTTGAAACTCAGGCTGGTCACGTGGTGCGCGCTTGCTATCGCTGCATCGGTTGCTTCTTTGTCGCCTAATTCCCAGTTAAACGACGTGTTGTTGGGTGCGCCGTCGTGTACTTGCGGTGCATCGCTTTTGAGTGCTGCAGAAGAATCTGTAACAGCCGGCAGGACGCCGTAATCAACAAACACATGCTCGGCTGCTTCAATTGCCTGGGCTTTGGTTTCTGCAATCAGGACTGCAATGCTGTCTCCTACATGCCGCGCTTTGTCGGGCGCAAGCGGGTAGTGGGGGGGCTCCTTCTGATCCTCGCCAATCGCCCAGCCATTGGGTAGCGACAGCACGCCGTCGTCTACCATATCTTTGCCTGTGAAAAATGCCACCACACCCGGCATTTTCATGGCTTCGCTGGCATCAATCGAATTGATGGTGGCGTGTGCATGTGGGCTGCGTATGATATACGCGTATGTCATCTTTGGCAGTACGATATCGTCTGTATACTGCCCTTGACCTGTTACAAACCGCTTGTCCTCAACTCTTTTGACCGCTGATCCAATATATCCTAACATAATGTCGATTAATTCTGGAAGTTCGATAAATAGCGATGTGATGCAGACATGAGGACTACATGTTTGCTGCTGCCGTTTGGATGGCCTTTACGATATTTTGGTAGCCTGTGCACCGACAGTAATTCCCTTCCAGCGCATGCCTGATTTCACCTTCGGATGGATCAGGATTGTGTTTGAGGAGGTCGGCTGCAGCCATAATGACGCCTGGGGTACAGAAGCCGCATTGCAAGCCATGCTCTTGTTTAAAGCCCGCCTGCAGCGGATGCAAGGTGCCATTGGTGGCCATGCCTTCGATTGTGGTCACTTCGCTACCATCTGCCTGAACGGCAAACATGGTACAAGATTTTACCGAAGTGCCGTTGACGTGAACAGTGCAGGCACCGCATTGGCTTGTGTCGCAGCCAACATGGGTACCGGTCAGAGAGAGGTGCTCTCTCAGAAAATCTACAAGCAGGGTACGAGGTTCGACCTCCGCGGCATGCTCAACGCCATTCACGGAGACTTTGATGGATTGCGTCATACTTCAGGGAATTTTGCGAAAAAGTTGAAGGGATAACGGGGGTGCTTTACCCGGAGTCAGACACGTACTGAAGGGAAGTCTGCATCCGGCAATCTATGCGTGTGAAGGTAGTGCGAAGAAAGCGGTTTCTGTAAATAGGTAATCTAGCCCAACATGTCAAGAGACTGGCATATTTTGCTGGTACGGAAAACCGATCTTAGGTATCAGATTTGGCGATTTTGTGGTGCGAATCGGTTATCCATGCACTCCACGATCCGTGGTAGAGCCGGGGGGAAGGGAGGCCGGCATGTGCAATGGCCAGCAGATTGTGCGCAGCAGTTACACCGGATCCACAGTAGCTGATGCTGTTGCCGGTATCCACAGCCGCAAAGCGGGTCCGTAGTTCGTCTGCAGATCGGAAGTGCCCATCAGGCCCAAGATTGTCAGCCCAGGGAAAAGAAAGAGCAGACGGTATATGGCCAGCTACAGGGTCAATGGGCTCGTGCTCGCCGGCATATCGGGCAGCAGCCCGTGCATCTAGCAGGCAGATGTTATCATTTGTAGTGGCCTGCTCAACTGCTTCCGTATTTGCAAGCATCGCCTTCTGCGTTGTGGGGGTGAAGACAGTTGGAGTAATTGCAGGCGTGTCTGATTCGGAAGGGAGGTCTGCTGCAAGCCAGGCCGGCCAGCCGCCGTCGAGCACGGCAACGTTGTTGTGTCCGAGCCAGCGTAGCATAATCCACAACCGCGCGGCAATAGCACCGCCCATGTCGTCGTATGCAATCACTTGTGTATCTGTGCGAATACCCCAGCTGCCAAGTTTGGCTGCAAATTGCGCCGGCTCAGGGAATGGGTGTCGGCCGGTTTGTCCGGGAATAATAGAGCCAGACAAGTCATCGTCCAGATGCGCATACCGTGCACCGGGGATGTGCCCTTCGGAGTAAGCGCGCCGGCCTTGTTCGGTGTCTTTTAGGGAAAACCTGCAGTCCACGACAATCCAGTTTGGATTGGTAAGATTTTGTCCAAGGGCTTGCACCGAAACCAGGGTTTGATAAGATGAGGGCATGGCTGGGGGGAGTGAGAATGCCGGCTACAGGCTATTTTCAATTTCGGTTTTAAGCGCTTTGAATCCTTGTTTGATGATGATTTTTGCGCCGGATTCTACAAGGCGCTGTCCGATACTTGCAATTTTACCGCCGACCGTTGCTTCGCCCGTGTAGGTAAGGCGCGTCCCTTCTGCTTCTTCTGAAAGAGATATTTTAGTGTACCCCTGCACAAAGCCTCCCGGGCCCTGGCCGTCTATCTTCAATTGGTAGCTGTGGGGTGGATTGCGATCGCTTAGTTTGAATTTGGCTTTGTAAGTACTGGAAATTGGACCCAGCTTCGCTTTGATGACACCTTCGAACGTGTCGTCGTCTATGCGGTTGAGGGTATCGCAGCCTGGCATTACAGCCGCGAGCACTTCGGGGTCTTGCAGCAGGTCGTAAACTTGTGTCGGTGTGCCCGACAATAACTGATCACCGTTTAGATCCACGTCTGTATCAGGTCTGGTTTGAAGGAGCAGTTGCTGAGCTATTGGCCAAAGGTAAAAAGCGCGCCAAACATATCCTACTCTGTCGAGCGTTCCTACTCATGAAGAGACTTGCAGCGGAGAGCGTGTACTATGAATGGGGCTGTTGCGCTGGCGCAGCGAAGCGCCGGCCCGTTTGTGTAGTACCGCCTGTATTTCAGAAATAGCTGAGAGCGCAATTTCTTCTGGTGTTTCAGTACCAATATCAAGGCCAACCGGCCCAAATATCCTGTCCTGATCTTCTTCCGAAGGCGTAAGAAAGGCTTCATCAGCCGTCAACATATCTTGTGTTCTTTCACGGGGCCCCAACATGCCTATGTAGGGAATGTTGGTTTGCAGCAAATGGTGCATTATGGCCCGATCGCGGCTGTACGTGTGATTCATCACAAGGGCAGCGCAGCGCAGGTCTGTTTGAATATTGGCTGCCACATCTTCTGGATGCATGAGAAATTTCCAGTCGGTAGCCAACTGAAACCGGTCTTTTAATACATCTACCGGTTTGCGGCCAACAATTACAACTTCCCAGCCCATCAGGGCACCTTGAGCGACAACGGCATGTACGTCGTATCCTTCGCCAAAAATGAAGAGCTTTGCCGGAGGACGCACAAATTCAAACAACACTTGGTAAGTACAATCTGGTGTGATAAACTTCCGCGTATGCCACAAATACATTTGTGGATTGGACAGTTCCGCTTCGAGAAAACCGTTGCTCTCCAATGCCACTGCGTGTTTAATGGATACCCCCAGGTTTGAAGGGCCCACGTGGTTACTTTCATCTATCAGCAGGTGATCGCCGAGCCCGGGATCATTTGCCGCAGTTGTTGAGGACGCTGCTTCAATGATGGTTGCCATCACGCTCGTGCGTCTGTGATAAACTGCGTGTTGCAGGGCATCAATCACCGTGTTGGTGGCTGCCGGTTCCAGGGGTTGGATGAGGACATGCACAACCCCGTTGCAGCCTGTTCCAAATCCAAGCACTATATCATCCTCTGCAAGGTTGAAAGGGATAAGGCGCGGATGCCCGGAGGCCATAACTTCAAGGGCCTGTTGTGCTACTTCGCCTTCCAGGCAACCCCCGCTTAAAGCGCCCCAACGTTCGCCAGACGCAGAGATGAGCATACGGGCGCCCGGACGTCGGTAGGTTGAGCCGCCAATTTTTACGACGGTAGCAAGGGCAAATTTCTGACCCGCATCAGCCAATTGGCCGGCTTTATGCAGGATTTGTAGTAATTCTCTCATGTGATGCCGGCACCTGTTTCAGCCTGAAAACTCAGCGGAGTCACTGTTTTTTGTGTATCCTGTTTAATAACAAATTAATCTGAATGATTCAGGATAAATTTTGAGCAGGCAGGGAGATAAATCGGAGCAGGGGGTAACGGCCATTGTACTTGCAGCCGGCATATCACGCCGGATGGGTGCTGACAACAAGCTCCTGTTACCGTTTAAAGGCCAGCCGCTTGTATTCCGTGTGGTTTCAGCCGTGTGTAAAGCTGATATCGCGCGTTGCATTGTTGTGCTCGGCCACGAAGCGGCGCGCGTCAAAGCTGCCTTGCAGGGCCTGCCCGTAGAGTTTGTGGTCAATGAAGCGTTTGCCGAAGGTATGGGGACGTCAATCAGCGTCGGTGTTAAAAAAGCGGGTGTGGCAACTGCAGGATTTCTCGTGTGTCTGTCTGATATGCCGTTGATTACAACCGAAGAATACAACGCCATTATCCACCAGTTTGAAACAAGTGTTGCCAGAAATCCAGCGGTAATAGTGCGGCCAAACCATGCTGGTCAACCCGGGAATCCGGTATTGCTGGCTTCTGAACACCGGGTTGCAATGGAAGAGCAACGGGGTGCAGCCGGCTGCAAACCTATCGTGCAGCAGCACATCGATCAGGTCGTTTACGTCGAAACATCAACTGACCATGTTTTACAAGATGCAGATACTCCGGAAGCTTATGCTGCGATGCGGATCAATAGTAAAAAAGCGGGTTGACCCCATGACCAATTAATGCTATCATTCTGCCTGGAAAAGCGGTTTTTTCAATCTGAAAATAAAAGAGATCAAATTGAAGGCTTGGCCGTATTGCTAAAGTCTGGGAGCCCTTCTAACTTCCAGCAAATTTACAGATCAAACACTCCCATCTACTGAATAATGGCAAATAAAATTTCTTTCTTTGATCAGGTTAGTCAGTATCTGTACAAAGCAGCTGCATACACGGATTACCCTGAAGGGTTGATCGAGCAAATACGCATTTGTAACAGTGTCTACCTTATCCAATTTCCGCTTAAACGAGATGATGGGAGTATTGAAGTCATCGAAGCCTGGCGGGCAGAGCATAGCCATCACCGTCAACCTGTAAAAGGTGGCATTCGGTATAGTCCACATGCAGATATGGATGAAGTGAAAGCGCTGGCGGCCTTGATGACGTATAAATGTGCCATGGTTGACGTGCCATTTGGTGGTGGGAAAGGGGCGGTGAAAGTCGATCCGAAGAACTACTCCGATGCAGAAATTGAACGCATTACGCGCCGTTATGCATTTGAACTGGTACAAAAGAAATTTATTGGACCCGGGATTGATGTGCCGGCGCCGGATTATGGCACTGGCGCACGAGAGATGGCGTGGATTGTAGATACCTACTCCTCGATGGCCAATTCTGAGCTTGATTCACTAGGTTGTGTTACGGGCAAGCCGGTAGAGCAGGGGGGGATTCGAGGCAGGGTGGAAGCAACGGGCCGCGGTGTTGCGTATGGCATTCGCGAAGCCTGCAAAGTCTCATCTGATATGAAAAGGCTGGGGTTAAGCACCGGCCTGGGTGACAAAACAGTTGTTATACAGGGCCTTGGAAATGTTGGCTATCACTCAGCCAAATTCCTGATCGAAGAGGGCGCTACCATTATTGCAATTGCAGAATACGACGGCGCCATTTTTAATCCGGACGGGATTGATGTTGATGATGTGCTTGCACATCGTAAAGCGCACGGCTCCTTCGAGGGATATGCAAAAGCGAAACATCTGGATACACGAGAGGAAGCGCTGGAGCTGGCTTGCGATATCCTGGTGCCGGCGGCGCTCGAGAATCAAATAACGATGGATAATGTTGACCGGATCAAGGCCAAAATCATTGGTGAAGCGGCCAATGGACCTGTGACTGCTGATGCTGCTGAGAAGCTGTTAGAGCGAGGCACCCTGATCCTCCCCGACATTTACCTGAATTCAGGGGGTGTAACCGTGTCGTATTTCGAATGGCTGAAAAATCTTTCGCATGTCAGGTTTGGACGTCTACAGAAACGGTTTGTTGAGCGCAGCAACACCAAGATGTTGAAGAAGCTCGAAGAGTTCACGGGCCGAAAAGTGACAGAAGAGGAAGCGCATTATATCGCTGATGGCCCCAGTGAAGCCGACCTTGTTTATTCCGGGCTTGAAGACACGATGGTCAATGCATACCAGCAAATGCTTACAGTTCGCACCAAGCACGACGAGAAAATTGACTTGCGTACAGCCGCCTTTATATCTGCGCTACACAAAGTGGCGACTTCGTACGAATTACGGGGTATTTTCCCTTGATTCTTAGCAAGGCCGGCGCTCGCTGATGCGCGGTTAGGAGCACCTTGCCTGGCATTTGATGCGTAAATTATTTTACCTGCTTTTTACGAATCAGCTGCATCCGAAGCGGGGTAGTGTAACGAATACAATACGAATTGGGGATTCATGCCGCTTTTGCGTCTTAGTCAGTAACCCATAACAGGTTACTTTAGCCTACTGACTTTTACGCAGAACATGACAGGTACTCCTTTATCTATAGAAAACCCAACGGCTGCTCAATTAGAGTTTCGGACCGCAGAAGTTGTGATCAACAAGGTTCAGGAATTTAATACCACGCTATCAGCTGGTGCCGCATCGGTGCCTGCTGTATTGCCACGCACCCACCACAGTTTGTTGGTACTGTTCACGATTATGTGGGCCGGCAACTTTGTATTGGCCGAAGTAGCACTTCACGAACTATCTCCCATTTCTTTCAGTGTATCCCGGTTTTTGATGGCCGGGATTGTGCTGCTGCTAATTCTTTTTGTACAAAGCCGGCGCACCGGCCATAGGAGCCCAATGTTCCCCCGCGTTTCTCGGACAGATTGGCCACGACTTGTTGTTGTATCGCTGATTGGTGCCGCGTTTGCCCCGTGGCTTGGCATCGAAGGGTTAAACCTGACTTCAGGTGGACGTGCGTCGCTGTGGCTTGCGCTGTGTCCTGTCCTGAGCGCCAGCCTCGGGTACTTTATGAAAACGGAGTCGCTCGGTCGATACGGTGTGGTCGGATTGGTGATTGCCGGCGTCGGCACTTTTGGCCTGGCTGCAGACGGTCTCGGGACAAGCAACCAGTACTGGCTCGGTGACTTGCTGCTCATTACCGCAATGGCCTGCACCATCCTCGAATTACACCTGATTAAGCCGCTTGTTAACACCTATGGCCCAACGGGCATGGTAACAGCACGTACACTGATTGGTGGTTGCTGCTATCTGTTGCTGGCATCCTCTTCGCTGGTACAGCAAAACTGGCTCGACCTGAGTGGCTGGACCTGGATTGCCATCATCATCGGGGGTGGCATTGGGGTTGGCATCGGTCAGTGGGTAAAAGTACGGGCTTTGCGTACGCTGGGGCCGACGCGCGTTGTGCTGTATGGCAACCTCGTCCCACCTGTAACACTATTGCTTGCCTGGATCACACTGGGGAATGAACCCAGTATGCTGGAGATCCTGGCCGGCACCCTCATCATTCTAGGTGCGCTGTGTATTCAGGTAGTTGATCAACGCCGGATCGACGCACAAACTGTAAACTAATGCGAATTAAGGGTTGAAAGCGTGATCTAGTTTTTTTCGTGTTTTCGTCTTTCTGTTTTGCACGATTGCGGCAGAGGCAGCGATGCTATTGCGGGCGGCTTTTACAAAAAAACAGCATCCGGCACTCGAAAATCGGCATTAATCGCAACCCCTGAATTCGCATCACGGTCCCTATTACTTCGCCAACACCACCGCACGGGTTTGGGCAGTTGTGGGCGTAACAATTCGATAGTAGTACAGCCCATTGGGTAACTGGTTACCGTCAAAAGACACGGCATGGGTACCGGCCGGCTGTTCCGCGTCCACCAGCGTTGTGATGTGCTGTCCGATGCTATTAAAGATTTCAACCCGTACAACCTCGGGTCGGGATAACGCATAGGTGATTTCTGTACGGTTGCTGAATGGATTGGGATAGCTCGAGATGGGCATCTCATCTGCATTCGGCATGCCTTTGTCGTCATTTGCGGTTGCAGAAGCACCGTCGCGCTCAAAGGCGCCAATGTCTACTTTGCCTGATTCACGGGCCACGTAGTTGATATCGCAGAACGACACGATGAGGTCGCTGCCGGCGTCGATGGCAGGGCTGTTCTGACGCAAAGTGAAATCAGCATCGCCGGGATTGCGGAATAAGGGATCAACCCCGAGCAGGTTATTGGCGAGGTCGGCTTCTGTAACGGAAGTCCCGCTGAAGTTAACCGAGATGTCGCCAGCTGAACCGCTGTATGAAATGTTGTTTTCCCAAATCATGTCTTCGGAGCGCGCAATCAGAATTCCCCGATTCCATGCCAGGATGCCTTGCCCGGGGTTTGCATAACCAATATTGTTGCGCCAGACGGTATTCTTGGAATACACAAGGCTCAACTCAGCGCGCCATGTGCCGGTGTTCTGCGTGTCGGTGTTATTGTGGTACACGGTGTTGTTGAAAACATCGACGTTATCACTTTTGAAGAGATGGAGTCCTTTGCCGCCGTTGTTGTAACTGAGGTTGTTCTCAATCAGCGTGCGATGGGGATAATTTACATTTGTTGACCCTTCATTCTGGAAATTGTCGACAATAATGCCGTTGCCATCGCTGGTGCCAATCGGCCGGCCCGACAATACGAGGTTGATGTTGTTGTAGCTGCGGTTATTTCTAATAACAATGTGGTATCCTGGCGCGTCATCCACGGCGCGGGCCTGAAACATGCCAATGCCACTGGATTGTACCGGATTGTATTTTGCGTTGTTGTAGACCACGTTATTCTCTACAAGCACGTGGTCAAATCGACCTAACTGGATGCCGGCGCCCCCACAGTCGTGTAACCTGTTATTCAGAATGTTGACGTGATGATTCTCCCAAACCGTTATGCAATTCCCATGGCTGGCTGTATTGAGGTTGGGGTCATAGATTTCGAATCCATCTACCGTGATGTAGTTGGCTGCAATTTTAATCCCGTCCGTTTGGCCAGACTCAGCAACTTCGACCTTCGCGCCCCACTTGTTGATGGACTTGAGGACGACATAGTTATCGGGTGTGCCAGAGCGCGTGATAATCACTTTCTCGCGGTATATGCCGTCTCCTACAAACACGGTATCGCCAGGGGATACCTTGGTTACGGCAAAAGATATATTTCGCCAGGGTTGCGCAGCAGTGCCGGGGTTGCTGTTGTTGCCGGAGGTGGCTACGTAAAATGTATCGGCGATTGACACGGCTGGAAAGCACAGCCACGCCATGATCAGAAAGAGCTTGAGCGTTGACATCGTATATGGTAAAGGACAGAAATTGCATGCAAACCTGCATGTAAATTGCTGGTTTGCGTCAATCCACTTCGTCCGAATGGTCGCAGGTAGGTGAGATCAGCTAGTTAATATATAAAGTAATGGGGAGCTGTATCGGCAATGAACGGCATAGCCGCCCGTCTTGTTCTTCTAACAACGTGGCCAGGCCTTGTCTCTGTTTGATTTCGATTCTTCAGACAACCCCTAGTTGAAGCTTCTGAGTTCTTTGTTGAGCAGCATACCCCATACCCGGTTGTATGGGTGCACCGCTTTCACTTCCTCTTCGCCGCGCATCACGGTGTGTCCTTCATTGGCCCAGGTAAATATAGATCCTTCCAGATTGGACACGTTGGTAAAGCCGGCTTTTTCAAGTTTCTCGGCCATTTTGGATGAGCGGTAGCCCACCGAGCAGTAGACAACAATGGGTGCATCTTTATCAACACCTTTTAGGGCTTTGAACCGCCGGGTGTCCGGATCCATGTGGATGGCGCCGGCGAGGTGACTCACCTCGTACTCTTTTTTCTCCCGGATATCTATCAGCAGCGGCTGGGGGGCATCCGATGTTGTTAACCATTGTGCGAGCGAATCTGTTGAAAGTTGTACTACGTTCGGATGCTGCTTCCGGACGTCCTGCAATATTTCTGACCAGGCCAGTTCCTGGCTACAACCGATCTGTATAAAAGAAAAAGACATCAGTAAAGTGGCTAATGATGTGTAGAATATCTTGGCCATGGGTATAATTTGTTTGCGGATGGATACCTTCGGAACGCTCAAATCGTGATTCCGTTCAAGATGCAATCATTCAATCAATTTATCAAACCTATGAGTGCTAAAGGACGTGTTCTTGTTGCAATGAGCGGTGGGGTGGATTCATCCGTAGCTGCAGTATTGTTGCGTGAGCAAGGATACGAAGTGATCGGCATTACCATGAAGACGTGGGATTACCAGTCCAGTGGCGGCCGTAAAAGTGGCAAAGAAGTCGGGTGTTGCACCCTTGAGTCGATGAACGATGCCCGTTCGATTGCACTCAAACACGACTTCACCCACTTTATTGTGGATATCCGCGAAGAATTTGGCGACTGGGTGATTGAGAAATTTACCGCAGAATACCTCGCCGGCCGTACCCCCAATCCGTGTGTGCTTTGCAATACACACATCAAGTGGGCATCGCTGCTCAAGCGGGCTGATGACCTCGATTGTGAGTTCATCGCAACGGGCCATTATGCGCGTCTACGCCACGACAAGGCCTTGAACAGGCATGTGCTGATGAAGGGCCTCGACAACAACAAAGATCAGAGCTACGCGCTTTGGGGGCTGCCGCAGCATCATTTGGCGCGCTCCATTTTCCCGCTCGGGGAGTATACGAAGCCGGCAATACGGCAGATGGCTGCCGATTTTGAGCTCTTGCGGGTGGCTGACAAACCAGACTCCTACGAAATTTGCTTCGTCCCTGACAATGACTACCGCCGTTTTCTTAAAGACCGCGTGCCGGGCTTGAAAGAAAAAGTGGAAGGGGGCAATTTTGTGTCAACCGATGGTACGGTAATTGGTCAGCATCAGGGCTATCCATTTTACACTATCGGCCAGCGGCACGGACTTGGGCTTGCCCTTGGGCATCCGGCGTATGTAACGCATATCAACCCGGAGACCAACACCATTACGATTGGCCAGAAAGAGGACCTGATGCAGCAAACGCTCACAGCGAAGCAGCTCAACATGATCAAATACGCGTCGATCCCTGAAGAAATGCCGGCGGTTGCCAAAGTCCGCTACAAAGACGCCGGCGGCCCATGTCTCGTATGGGAATCAGGTGACGATGAATTGACTGTCGCGTTCGCTGAGACGCGTAAAGCCATTACGCCCGGACAATCCCTCGTTTTATACGAAGGAGAAGACGTGCTGGCTGGGGGCTGGATTCAAACTGTCGGAGAACCTGTACCTGCTAAATCTTAACCAGGAAGCTGTATGCGTGTATTTGTGTTTGTTTTGATATTGGGAATTGCCGGCATCGGGTGCAAATCCGCTAAACCTGAAGCACCTGCTTCGGCGCAGGAAGGCGATGACAAAATGGAAGAGGTAATGATGGAAAATGGCATTCATGCAACGGTCCGGTTTATCGAACTCGAAGGCGGCTTTTACGGCATCGAAAGTGACGCCGGCGATAGCTATCTGCCGATCAACCTTGCTGAGGAATACAAAGAAGACGGACTGCGCATTGTGTTCACGATGAAAAGTCGGCCCGACATCATGACCACCAAAATGTGGGGCAAGACCATCGAGATTACGGAGATTCAGAAGCAGTAGGGTCGTGACTTCGGTTATTCGTGCTTCCGGGTTTTCGAATTCAGTTACGAAGATAATCGTAAGCCAGAAAAATCCGGAAGCACGAAATCACGTGCTCATCATGGAGACGCTACCTGCCCATCAACCAGCGGCTGGCTAATCAAGTTGGCGAAGAAGGCGTAGACGCCCGGGTGGTATACTTTCAGTTGCCGATACCAGCCCAGCGCGGTATACATGTAGGTGCCGGCGCCGTAAGGCGTCACAAGCGTTGAACTGCGCAGCGATCCTTCTCCGGGGTCGTTCATCTCAAACAACTCTTTGTACTGCGTATCATATTCGCCGGGAAAATAGAGGCCGCGCTCCTGGACCCAGCCGTCCCACAAAGTTGCATCAATGACATTGGGCTGGTTGAATAGCGGCAATTCCGGCGCTAACACGGATACCGGGGAGTCTTCCGTTGTAACCCTGTTTCGGCTCAACGTGATCGGGTAAGGTGGGAAATTACCGAGGTTTTTGACTTCCCGGTCAAACGGATCGGGATAGCCTTCATTCCACTCAAACGTCTTCTGGTAATTCACCACCAGTTGGCCGCCATTTTCAACCCAGTCGAGTAAAGATGCGTTGTAGGTACGCAGGTCCTGCCGAACGAGGTATGCGCGGATGTCAACCAGGATGGTATGCAGACCGTCAAGCTGGTTGTTGGCAAGTGCCATGGAGTCGAGCAGCACGTAGTCCACGTCTAGTTCGCTGAGGGCCCGTGCAAGGGTATTATCGTAGCTTTCGATAACGCCTACTTTGAGGCCTTCCACAACATCAACAGAGAAAATGCGGCCATCTACAAAAGCAATTGCGGGCTCCACTTCCGTTACCGCAGCGCTGGGCAAGCCGGTAATGGAAATGGTATAGTTGCCGTCTTGAATGGCTGCCGGCAGGTTGAATGCCAGCTTCTCAGCCAAAATGGTTGTCTCTGCAAAGGAAAACGTAAACGGTTTCTGGAAAACTACGGTACGGTTGTCATCACGGGTAACAGCGAGCTGTACATCCAGAACTTCTGCTTTTGCGTCAAACTGCGAAAGCAGTACGTCAATTTCGTTTTTTCCGGGCCGGAGGCGAATCACATCCTCAATAGTAGTAATCACTACCTGCGGTGCAATGTGCAGCCGCAAGTAATCCGCTGCCAGCAATTCCCCGGTTTCAGCGTTGCTAACGGCATATACAACAGGCGGACTGCTCAAAAATCGGTTGTATTGGTAAGTTGGTTTGGGGATGGAGGCTTGTGCGTTTGATAGGACGCGCACGGCAGACTCCTGGTATGCATTACCAGAGACGGCGAGCATGGTGTCAATGGGGCCACTGAGCGTCACATGCACGGGGACGTCAAACATTGACGCATCCGCCCGTAATTTTAGGGACTGGCCGGCTACAACCACTTCGTCGTTTGGCAGCAGGAAGCCTTCTGGCGGCTTGGGTAGCCGTTGCGAGTCGAGCCAGTAGCGTACGTTAGGATTGTTTGCTGTGTTGGGCGGGAGGTTGCCGGCAAGATCGGTTGAATCGAGCGCTGCTTCGGTAGCGGAGTGCAGGAGAGAGAAATACGTATTGTCTTGCATCCGGCGAAAGCTCGCGAACATCCCCATACCTTGAGAAGCGTGTTCGCCGAGCGCTTCGGTTGCAATTTTGCTGTAAGACTTGCCCGCGGTCTCATCGATGTCTGTAACTGGGATAACAACATCGTGCTGTTCTTCGCCGCCGCGCCAGCGCCGCAGAAACAGTCGCTTTGGTTGCCACAGGTCAACCCCCGGCTCTTCCAACTGCTCTGGATGATATGATGCATCCGCTGCGAGCGTAAAGGCATCATAGGCCGAAATACCAACCGCCTGGTGTTGTCCGTGCTGGACGCGGGGGCCAACGGTCAGCGTATCGTGGTTGGTGAAAATGACATCGGGCTTGAGCTTCCTGACGAGGTAAACAAGCCGCGAGGTCACCTGGTCCTGGCCGCCCCAGAAGGCAAACGCTTCGCTGGCCTTTTTTGAATACCCGAAGTCTTTGAAGTTCAAGAAATAGGTTTGCGTGCCCAGAATACGTGCCGCGCGCTCTGTTTCGTCCGTCCGGATAGCGCCGAGGTCCTCATACAGTTCAGGGCCAATTTCATTCTGCCCGCCTTCACCGCGCGTATAAATTACGCTGTAGGCAATGGCGTTTTTGGCCCGCCGATAATACGTGAGGGTCCGTCCGTCTTCGTCATCAGGATGCGCAGCGAGGTTCATAACAACCAGTGGCGCGGCTTCCTGACCCTGGGCCGGCTGCGCGGTCCCGATCAACAAGATGAACAATACGAGGCTTAATGAATTAAGAGAGCACTTCATTAGTAATCTATATCTGAACACGGATGGTTTGGTGGTGGCTACAGAACCTATGTTTGTAGCATCCTTCGTGTTGTTACAGTGATACGTTGAGTGTAATAAATACTGATGTAATGAAAAAGAGCGAAAAACAATTCCTTTTTGATCTCCTCAACACCCCAAGTCCTTCAGGGTTTGAAGCAGAAGGCCAACGAAAATGGGCCGGCTATGTTCGCTCCTATGTGGATCAGGTGGGTAACGATCACTATGGTAATACTTGGGGAGTCCTGGAAGGCTCCGCAAAGGGAAAAGGTCCCCGCATTATGCTGGAGGCCCATGCAGATGAGATTGGCTTTATGGTAAGCTACATTGCCGAAAATGGTTACCTGCGCGTAACACGCATCGGCGGATCAGATCGTGCCATTGTACGCGGCCGAATTGTCCGCATTTTGGGGGATAAAGGCGAGGTGAAAGGGGTAATTGGGAATACAGCCATTCACCTGCGCGAAGCATCTGACGTTAAAATTCCCAAATGGGAAGATGTATTTATTGATGTTGGCGCCAAAGACAAAGCCGGCGTAGAAAAAATGGGTATCCGGGTTGGGCACCCGGCCGTCTTTGCAGAGTCGGCGCAAGAAGTAGGTAAAAATCGCCTGGTTGGTCGTGCGCTGGATAACCGGATCGGGGGCTATATCATCGCCCGGGTGATGGCGCGATTGGCGGCAGCCAGGAAGAAGTCGCGCAAGAAACTGCAGGGGAGTGTGTACGCTGTGAATGCGGTGCAGGAAGAAATTGGTGGCAATGGTGCGCGTATGGTCACGTACCGGCTTGAACCAACGGTAGCTGTTGTATTGGATGTAACCCACGCAACAGATTCACCGGGTATCTCCGCGAGCAAACATGGTGACGTAAAACTGGGTGGAGGCCCGAGCCTGACACACGGCACCGCCAATCACCCGGCTGTTGTTAAGCGATTGATGGAAGTGGCTGCAAAACAAAAGATCAGCATCCAGCACGAAGCCTCGTCACGCTATACGGGCACTGATACAGACGACGTATTTGTCTCCCGCGCCGGCGTCCCAAGCGCGCTCGTTTCCCTGCCGATGCGCTACATGCACTCAACCGTAGAAATGGTAGACCATGCCGACATCGAATCCGTGATTAAGCTGCTGACTGGCTTCTGTCAGTCGGTCAAAGCCGGCGACAAGTTTAGCGCTGAGATTGTGTAGCAGGAGTGCTGCGTGCAGAATGGTAAAGGTATAGCGCCATGCCCCGCCCTTGTCTTTCTGAGCCCTGCGAAGAATCTGGGCGAGCAGCCTCTCTTGCATCAATTGAGCTTACAGCGCGAGCAAGCTGGGCCCGGGATGACGTAGGGTGTTGGGGGCGGTTGAATTTTACCACCCCAATCAGCCTTAAACTTTCAACCAGCAACCTTCAACCTGTTCACCCCATTTTACGCCATTTGCGCACGATGCTCATCGCAATCTCTAACGCCTGTTCAGCGTTGAGTCGCGGGTCTACCTGCGAGGTATAGGCGCGTTCGAGGTCGGCATCGGCGAGGCCGCGGGCGCCGCCCGTGCATTCGGTGACGTCTTCGCCCGTCATCTCAAAGTGCACACCACCCAGGTGTGAACCGAGCTGTGCGTGGATATCGAGGGATTGTTCGAGCTCAGACAAAATGTTCTCGAAGGGCCGCGTTTTGATGCCTTTTTCCGTTTTAACGGTATTACCATGCATCGGATCGCAAGACCAAACCACAATCTTGTTGGCCTTTTTGACCGCCTCAATCATTGGTGGCAGATGATCTTCGATGTTGTTGTGGCCAAAGCGGGCAATCAACGTGAGCCGGCCCGGGTCGTTTTTCGGGTTCAAGATGTCGATCAACTTGATCAAATCTTTGGGCGCAAGTCCAGGTCCCACTTTCATGCCAATAGGATTGGCAATGCCGCGCATGTATTCAATGTGCGCGCTATCGGGAAACGCCGTCCGCATACCAATCCACGGCATGTGGGTTGATAGATTGAAGGTACCCGGATTATGGGGTACTGCACGGGTTTGCGATTCTTCGTACGGCAGAAATAGCGCCTCATGGCTCGTATAGAAATTTGTGCGGCTAAACGGAGCATCTGATACATCGCCAAACGCCTTCATAAAGCTAACTGCTTCACTGATGTAATCTACAATCGACCTATACTCAGCGGCGCGGGAAGAATGTTGTACAAAGTCGAGGTCCCAGTATTCCGGATTATGCAGATCTGCAAAGCCACCATCTACAAGGGCGCGCACAAAGTTGAGTGTCATCGCAGAGCGGCTGTGTGCCAGGAGCAAGCGCTGTGGGGAAGGGGTGCGCTCGTTGGGATTAAACCCCAGCCCGTTGATCATGTCGCCTTTGTAGGTTGGCAGGGTAACGCCATCTACGGTCTCTTCGTCGGCTGAACGCGGTTTTGCATACTGGCCGGCAAATCGGCCGACGCGAACAACAGGCAGCTTGAGTCCGTAGATGAGCACCAGGCTCATCTGAAGGATGACTTTGAGCCGGCGGGTAATGATATCTGAGGTACATTCGTTGAAGCTTTCAGCACAATCACCGCCTTGCAGCAAGAAGCGTTTGCCAAGTGCAGCTTCGCCGAGTTGTTTGCGCAGCGACTGGATTTCCCAGGATGTGACCAGCGGGGTGAGGCCGGAAAGCTGCTTCAGCGTTGCGTCAAGTTCTTCCTGGTTGGGGTATACCGGCTGATGCAATGCCTTTTTTGATCGCCACGATGCCGGCGTCCAATCGGATGGGGCAGGATGGGTCTCTTGATCTGCTGCTCCGTTCTGGGCCACTTGTTCGCTCACGTCGGACATCTTCTCTTCGTTTTTTGTTATTATTTTGTGATGAAGCCGGTCTGGGAAAGCTTTTTATTCTATACCGACCCTGAATTGGTTTCAGATTGCAAAATTCATGCGTACTGATATCAGCTTTTTCTTGCTGATGGGACTACATGTAACGTGCAACGCGAACCGTGCACCGAAGCAATAGTACGTCCGAATGCAGTTCGATTCAGAAATATTCGACCTAAACATACAATACATGGGCACGTCTTATCCTGAAGCGTCTTCTATACTAATCGTTGAAGACGACCCCGATCTCGCAAAGTTGTTGCAAATTCATCTTTCTGACCTGGGTTACGAAGTCGAAATCGCCGCTGATGGCCAAACTGGGCTGAATAAAGCGCTTACAGGCAGTTTCTCTTTGATCATCCTGGACATCATGCTGCCTGTATTGGATGGTTTTGAAGTCTGCAAACGCGTACGCAACGAAAACCGTTCGCTGCCAATCTTAATGCTGACCTCCAAGGCAGAAGAGCTGGATAAGGTGCTTGGGCTCGAGCTGGGTGCTGACGACTACATGACAAAGCCGTTCAGTATTCGGGAATTGATTGCCAGGGTAAAGGCGATATTTCGCCGCATTGAGGTTGTGCAGACGGAGAAAAAGGTTGATGACCGGAAAATGCTTGAGTATGGTGATCTGGTTGTAAATCTGGAAAAACGAAAAGTATTGCTTCGCGGTCAGATGCTGGAATTGACTGCGAAGGAATTTGATTTGCTCGTACTGTTTGCTGAAAACCCGGGCCGCGCGTACAGTCGGCAGGAGTTACTCGACCTCGTTTGGGGGTACCAGTACAGCGGATACAGCCATACGGTGAATTCCCACATTAACCGTCTGCGCAATAAAATAGAAACTGATCCAGCTACACCACGCTACATCAAAACCGTTTGGGGGCATGGCTACCGCTTTGCTGAACCGGAGGAATTACTTACCTGATGTCTTTTCTGAAAACTTTTTACGCTAAAATCTTTGCGATTTTCCTTG